>NZ_RAWF01000032.1:0-49294 GCF_003612075.1 Corallococcus sp. CA041A | reverse complement strand
ACCCCACCCGCAGGCCCGCGAGTCCAAACGCCTTGGACATCGTGCGCGTCACGAGCACGTTGGGCCGCGACCGCGCCAGGTCGAGGAAGTCCCCGCCCCGCGTGAACTCCACATACGCCTGATCAATGAGCACCACGCCCGGAGCGGAGTCCACCAGCCGCTCCACCGCCGCGCGCGAGGCCACCGTGCCAGTGGGATTGTTGGGCGTGCACACGTAGATGAGCTTCGCCCCCGTGGCGAGCAGGCCGTCCACGTCCAGGTCATGATCCGCGCGCAGCGGCACGGGCACCGGCTTGAGCGCGCTCAACCTGGCGTACATGGGCACCATCACGAACGTGGGATCCGGAAAGGCCACCGCGTCCCCGGGCTCCAGGAAGGCTCGCAGCGCACAGTCGATGACGTCGTCCGAGCCGCAGCCCGTCGTGACGTTCTCCACCGAGACACCCGCGTACGTGGCCACGGCGCGCTTCAGGTCCGGCGCATAGCCGGTGGGATAGCGGGCCAGCCGAAGGAAGCCCTCCTCTCGCAGCACGCGATCCGCGGACGGCGGTGCGCCGAAAAGGTTGGTGTTGTCACTCAGGTCCACCCGGCACGGCTTCTTCGCCGGGGAGTACAGAGGGATGTCCCGATACGTCTCGCGAAATGGAATCACGGCACCCTCCAGGCCCGAGCCGCGGCCGCGTGGGCGAAGAGGCCCTCGCTGTCCGCCAGCGTCCCCACGTCGTCCGCCATCGCCGCCGCCGCTTCCGGTGTCACGCGTTGCCACGTGGTCCACCGGTAGAAGTCCAGCACGCTCAGTCCCGAGTACGCACGGGCCAGTCCCGCCGTGGGCAGCACGTGGTTCGCACCGGTGAGGTAGTCACCAAAGGCCACCGACGCGCGTTGCCCCACGAACACAGTGCCCGCGTTGCGAACCCGCGCCAGGTCCTCCGTGGGCGTCGCCGTCGCGAGCAGCAGGTGCTCCGGAGCGAACTCCGCGACGAAGGGCCACGCCTCCTCCAGCGAGTCGATGCGCAGCACCGCGCCCCTGCTCCCCAGCGCCGAAAGGACGATGTCGCCGCGCCGCGCGACGCGGGCCTGCTGCTCCACCGCGTCCCGCACCGCCTGCGCCAGCGGAGCGCCCACCACCAGCGCCACGCAGCAGGCCTCGGGGTCGTGCTCCGCCTGGGCCAGCAGCTCACGCGCCACGGCATCCGGACGGGCGCTCGCGTCGGCGACCACCAGGATTTCGCTCGGGCCCGCGGGCGCGTCGATGGCGACAGCATCCACCACCTGGAGCTTCGCGGCCGCCACGTACGCGTTGCCCGGTCCAACGATGCGGTCCACGCGAGGAACACTCTGGGTTCCGTAGGCCAGCGCGGCCACCGCGCCCGCACCTCCCAATGCGAACACCCGATCCGCGCCCGCGAGCGCCGCCGCCGCGAGCACGCCCGCACTTGGAAGGCCGTCCGGCCCCGGCGGTGAGCAGACGATGACTTCGCCCACGCCCGCGACCTTCGCGGGGACCACGCCCATGAGCAGGCTGCTGGGGTACACTGCCCGGCCGCCTGGGGCATACACGCCGACGCGGCTCAGCGGATCCGGCCGGCGGCCCACGATGACACCGGGCTCCGTCTCCACCTCGATGGCATGGGGCCGCTGCGCCGCGTGCGCCCGGGCGATGTTGCGCGCCGCGCGGGTCAGCGCCTCGCGCACGTCGGAGGGAATCGACTCCAACGCCGCGTTCCATCGTTCACGCGGAACCTCCAGGGCCGCCAACTCCACGCGGTCGAACTCACGCGCGAAGTCGAAGAGGGCCCGGTCACCTTCCGTGCGAACGCGGGCAATCAGTGCCTGGACACGGGAAGCCACCAGCGCATCCGACTCGCCCGAGCGCGCCAGCAACCTCCGCCGCGCGTCAGAATCCAGCGAGGACAAGGCCCCCTGGTACTCGAGGATGGAGGCGCTCATGCCATCAACCTCTCGATGCGCGTGACGAGGATGCCCTGGCCACCGAGCGCCTTCAGCGCATTCACCGTGCGATAGAGATTCCTCGACGAGACCACCGCGTGCACCGCGACGAAGTGGCCTCCGTTCATCACGTCCACCACCGTGGGACCGTTGAGGCCGGGCAGCACCTCGCGCACCTGTTCCAGGGACGTCTTCGGGACGTTGGCCATCAGGTAGCGCCGCCCGCGCGCCGCCAGCACCGACCCCAGCGCCTGCGTCAGCTCCTCCAGCGCGCGCCGCGCCTCCTGACCGTTGCGCGGACACGCCACCAGCCGGGCGCTCGACTCCAGCACGGTGGCCACTTCCTTCAGGCCATTCATCTTCAACGTGGACCCCGTGGACGTGAGGTCCACCACGATGTCCGCGATGCCCAGGTGCGGAGCGATCTCCGCCGCGCCGCTCACCGGCACCACCGTCACCTTCTGCCCTCGCTGCTGGAAGAAGGCCTGCGTCAGCCGGGGGAAGCAGGAGGCCACCCGCATCCCCTCCTTCACGTCCTCCACGCGGGAGATGCCGCTCTCGTCGCGCGCGGCCACCACCAGCCTGCAGCGGCCGAACTCCAGGTCCATCAGCGGCTCCAGCTCGCGCCCGGCCTCGTTCACCAGGTCCCAGCCGGTGACGCCCGCCTGCGCGGCGCCGTCCGCGACGAACTCCGGGATGTCCTGGGCACGGACGAAGATGGCTTCGAACTCGCCGCCCAGGGACGCGGTGAGGGCCCGCTCGCCCCGAGCACGCACCTCCAGGCCCGCGTCGTTGAACAGCTCGCGCACTTCCTCGGACAGACGTCCTTTGTTGGGCAGGGCAATCTTCAACATGGGTGGGCTCGGGGGACTGCGGTGGCGGAAACGAAAAAAGGCCCGTCCTGGGGGGACGGGCCTTCGATCACTGCGGCATCTGCCGGAAGTGGGTGCGTTCTAGTGCGTCACCCAGGCATGCGCGCGGCGAACGGTCCCGTCATGGGCCGGCCGATGATGCGCATGGTGGTGATGCAGGGACGTGGAACGCACGGCACTAGGGTTAACGACCGGAGGCCTCAGCGTCAAGTCACCCCGGGTCATGGACTGTCTTGACGCTTGCAAACCCGTGCTCGCTTGAGCACAAGCGGCGCATGGCAACCTCCGACGTCCTCGTGGTGGGCGGTGGTGTGATGGGCTGTGGCATCGCGCTGAAACTCCGTCAGGCCGGTGCGCGCGTGACGGTGCTGGAGCGCTCCATCCCCGGCGCGGAAGCCTCCAGCGCCGCCGGCGGCATCCTCGCGCCCCAGTGGGAGTCCGAAGGACCGGGCCCCTTCTTCGAGCTGTGCCTGCGAAGCCGCGCCCTCTACGGAAGCTTCGCCGCGGAGCTGCGCGAGCTCTCCGGCGTGGACATCGCGTACCGGCCGTGCGGCCTGCTTCGCGTCGCGTTCGACGAAGCGGACCTGCATCACGTGGAGTCCACCGTGGGCTGGCAGCACGGCATGGGGCTGCGCGCCGAGCTGCTCGACGGCAAGGTCGCGCGCGAGCTGGAGCCCCACCTGTCCCCCGCCGCCGTGGGCGCCGCGCACTTCCCGGATGATCACCAGGTCGACAACCGGCTCCTCGTGCGCGCGCTCACCATGGCCGCCGCGCGCGTGGGAGCGGTGTTCAAGAGCGGCTACGTGCGCGGCGTGGTGCACGAGCACGGCCGCGCGGTGGGCGTGGACCTGGACGGCGAGGTGCTGCGCGCGGACGCCGTGGTGCTGGCGGCGGGCTCGTGGTCGTCCCTGGTCCAGGGTGCGGGCGTGTCGGCGCAGGCGGTGCGCCCGGCGCGCGGACAGATGGTGCAGCTGCAGACGCGGCTGCCCCTGCTGGAGCGGGTGGTGACGTCCGCGAAGGGCTACCTGGTGCCGCGCGCGGACGGGCGGATCATCGCCGGGAGCACCATGGAGCACGTGGGCTTCGACAAGCAGGTGACCGCGGCGGGGCTGGCGCGCATCCTCGACATGGCGCTGCAGCTGTGCCCGGACCTGGCCAGCGCGCCCATCACGGAGACCTGGGCCGGCTTCCGTCCCTGGACCCAGGATGCGCTGCCGTACATCGGAGAAGGCCCCTCGCCCGGCCTGTTCCTCGCCACCGGCCACTTCCGCAACGGCATCCTGCTCGCCCCCATCACCGCGAAGCTCGTCGCCCAGGCCGTGCTGGGGGAGAAGCCCTCGGTGGACCTCACCCCCTTCCGCTATGACCGGGGGACGATGGCGCGCGATTGACGCGGCGTGCCTGCCTGACCTACTCCGAAAGACGGGGAATGCTTCAAGAACCGGAGACGTTCACTTCGGAACCAGGGCTCGCACCCCACCCTGGATGGCAGGGAGGCGAGGGGGTGATGATTTCTCGCACTCGTTCGCCTTTAATCCCTGGAAACCTCTAGAATCTTCGGCCGTGGAAGCCATCCCCCCCGCACCCCCCAGAATCCTGATTGTCGACGACGATGATTCCGTCCGCGACGTCATCTCCGTGCTCCTCCGTGAGGAGGGCTACAACTGCGTCGTGGCCAATGGCGCCGAGATGGCGCTCGACGTCGCAGGCGAAGAAGAGACGCCGCTCGTCATCAGCGACATGAAGATGCCGGGGCGCGACGGGTTGTGGCTGCTGGAGAACCTGCGCGAGCGGCTGCCGGACACGTCCGTCATCATGCTCACCGGCTACGGCGACACCGAGTCCGCCGTGGACTGCCTGCGCCGGGGCGCGGTGGACTACCTGCTCAAGCCACCCAAGCTCACGGACCTCATCCGCGCCATCGAACGCGCGCTCGCCAAGCGCCGCATCGAGATGGCGCGCAAGCGCTACCAGAAGAAGCTCGAGGGCAAGGTGCGCGACCGCACCGCCGAGCTGCGCAGCGCGCTGCACAACATCGCGAACACGTACCAGAACACGCTGCTGGCATTGGTGGCGGCCCTGGATGCGCGCGAGCACGAGACGAGCGACCACTCCCAGCGCGTGGTCAGCTACACCTCCGCCATCGCCACCCGCATGGGCATCCACGGCAAGGAGATGGAGGAGATCGGCCGCGGCGCGCTCTTGCACGACATCGGGAAGATCGGCGTGCCGGACGCGGTGCTGCTCAAGCCCGGCAAGCTCACCCCCGACGAGTGGCTGGAGATGCGGCGTCATCCGGAGATCGGCTTCCAGATGATCCAGAACATCCCCTTTCTCTCCACGCCGGCGGACATCGTCCTGTCGCACCAGGAGCGCTTCGACGGCGCGGGCTACCCCCGCAACCTCCAGCGCAACGAGATCCACATCGGCGCGCGCATCTTCGCGGTGGCGGACACGCTGGACGCGATGACGAGCGACCGGCCGTACCGCAAGGGCACGACGTTCGCGAACGCCATCCAGGAGATCAAGCGCTGCGCCAACACGCAGTTCGACCCGGACGTCGTGAAGGCGTTCCTGGACATCGGCGAAGAGGGGCTCATCCGCATCAAGAAGGAGATGGCGGAGAAGAAGCTCAACCCGATGCAGGCCGCCGCGGACGCCGCCGAGTCCGAGGCCGAGCTGGCGCGGCTCACCGACCTGGACGACGAGCCGGACTCCCCGCCGGTGGGAAGCACGGCCACGCCCATTGGCGCGCCGCCCGCCGTCATCCGTTCAGCCTCAGGGACCGAAGGCTGAAGCGGACCGCGGGAAGCGGTGCCTTTCCGCGCGGGGGTTGCTATCCATGAAGGCGGAAGGCCCCGCGATGACCGCCCCCCTGCCCGCTTCCAATCCGCTCGCCCCCCCGCTGTGTGACGCGCAGGGGCGGCGCATGACGTACCTGCGGCTGAGCGTCACGGACCGCTGCAACTTCCGCTGCACCTACTGCTCGCCCGCGTCGTGGGGCGGGAAGAAGGACCTGCTCGACGCGGGAGAGTTCGAGCGCATCGTCTCCGTCTTCGCGCGCATGGGCATCCGCCGCGTGCGCCTGACAGGCGGCGAGCCGCTCGCCCGGCCGGACATCCTCGACATCGCTCGACGCATCGCCGCGGTGCCCGGCGTGGAGCACCTGGCCATCACCACCAACGCGAGCCGCCTGGAGTCGCTGGCCGGGCCGCTGCGCGACGCGGGCGTCACCCAGCTCAACCTGAGCCTGGACACGCTGTCCGCGGAGGTGTTCCGGCGCATCTCCAAGCAAGGCGACTTCGAGGCGGTGCTGCGTGGCATCGACGCGGCGGCGGGCGCGGGCTACCAGTCGCTGAAGCTCAACGTCGTGGTGATGCGCGGCATCAACGACGCGGAGGTGCCGGAGCTGGTGACGTACGCACACACGCGCGGCATCACCCCGCGCTTCATTGAATTGATGCCCTTTGGTCAGGGCACGCCGGTGCCCACGGCGGAGCTGCTGGAGCGCCTGGCTGCCTCGGGCCGCGTCCTCACCGAGGAGCCACCGGAGAGCGCCGCGTCGCCCACGTCCGGGCCGGCGCGCTACTGGAGCACGGACAGCGGGCGCGTGGGGTTCATCTCCCCGCTGACGCAGAACTTCTGCGGCGGCTGCAACCGGGTGCGGGTGGCGTCCAACGGCGACCTGCGCAGCTGCCTGGGCGGACGGGCGCAGGCGCCGCTGCATCAGCTCATCCGGGGCGGCGCGACGGACGAGGAGCTGGCCGTGGCCGTGCGCCGCGCGCTGGGTGAGAAGCCGGAGGGGCACCGCTTCACGGAAGCCGGAAACGGCGCCACGCTCCTGCCCATGATGGGCATTGGCGGCTGAGGGCTACTTCACCAGCCGGATGTTCACGGGGTAGCGGTACAGCTCGCCGTCGTTGGCCTTCAGGCCGGCGATGACGCTGAACACCAGCGACGCCAGGAAGACGATGGCGCCCGTGACGACGCCCAGGCCCAGCGCGCACACCAGGATGCCGGAGATGGCCATGCCGATGGTCGTGGTGATCTGGAAGTTGAGCGACTCCACCGCGTGCGCGCGGATGAAGGACGACTCCTTGCCCTTGGCCAGCATCAGGAACAGCGGCACCGCCCAGCCCAGGAAGCCCGCGCCCACGATGAGGCCGGCGATGGAGCCCAGATGGGCCAACATCCCCATCGTCTTCTCATCCTGGGTCGCCGTCGGCGAGCCGGTGATGAACGTGCCGAACTGCTGATCCTCGCGCTGACCTGGCTCCATGAAACGCCCTCCAAAACTGAGTGGGGCGCGACGGGTGCGCCCGGATGAGCGCACCATGACATGCCGTGTCGGTGCCTGTCATCCAGCGGACAGGGGCCGAGCATGCAGGCCCCCGTCCACCGCAGGCCGTCAGCGGTACAGCTCGTGGCCCGCCTTCTTGAATTCCTCGCTCTTGTCCTTCAGCCCCTGCTCCAGGGCCTGGGTCTCGTTGACGCCGACCTTGTCCGCGTAGTCGCGCACGTCCTGGGTGATCTTCATGGAGCAGAAGTGCGGGCCGCACATGGAGCAGAAGTGCGCGACCTTGGCGCCTTCGGCGGGGAGCGTCTCGTCGTGGAAGGCGCGGGCGCGCTCGGGGTCCAGGGACAGGTTGAACTGATCCTCCCAGCGGAACTCGAAGCGCGCCTTGGACAGGGCGTTGTCGCGGGCCTGCGCGCCCGGGTGGCCCTTGGCCAGGTCCGCGGCGTGGGCGGCGATCTTGTACGTGATGACGCCCTCCTTCACGTCGTCACGGTCGGGCAGGCCCAGGTGCTCCTTGGGCGTCACGTAGCAGAGCATCGCCGTGCCGAACCAACCGATCATCGCCGCGCCAATGCCGCTGGTGAAGTGATCGTAACCGGGCGCGATGTCCGTGGTGAGGGGCCCCAGCGTGTAGAACGGCGCCTCGTGGCACACGGCGAGCTGCTTCGTCATGTTCTCCTGGATGAGGTGCATGGGGACGTGGCCGGGGCCTTCGATCATCACCTGCACGTCGTGCTTCCAGGCCACCTTGGTCAGCTCGCCCAGCGTCTCCAGTTCGCCGAACTGCGCGGCGTCGTTGGCATCCGCGATGGAGCCGGGGCGCAGGCCGTCGCCCAGGCTGAAGCTGACGTCGTACGCCTTCATGATCTCGCAGATCTCCTCGAAGTGCGTGTAGAGGAAGTTCTCCCGGTGGTGGGCCAGGCACCACTTGGCGAGGATGGAGCCGCCGCGGCTGACGATGCCAGTCAGGCGCTTCGCGGTGAGCGGCACGTACTGGAGGCGCACGCCCGCGTGGATGGTGAAGTAGTCCACGCCCTGCTCGGCCTGTTCGATGAGCGTGTCGCGGAAGATGGCCCAGGTGAGCTCCTCGGCCTTGCCGTTCACCTTCTCCAGCGCCTGATAGATGGGCACGGTGCCGATGGGCACGGGCGCGTTGCGGAGGATCCACTCACGCGTCTCGTGGATGTTGCGGCCGGTGGACAGGTCCATGACGGTGTCCGCGCCCCAGCGGATGGACCAGACCATCTTCTCCACCTCCTCTTCGATGGAGGACGTGACGGCGGAGTTGCCGATATTGGCGTTGATCTTCACCAGGAAGTTGCGGCCGATGATCATCGGCTCCAGCTCCGGGTGGTTGATGTTCGCGGGGATGATGGCGCGGCCCCGGGCGATCTCATCGCGCACGAACTCCGGAGTAATCACGCGCGGAATCGCGGCGCCCCAGGAGTGGCCGGGGTGCTGGGCGGCGAGTGAAGCGTCGAGCTTCTGGTTCTCGCGCACGGCGACGTATTCCATCTCCGGCGTGATGATGCCCTTGCGGGCGTAGTGCATCTGGCTGACGTTGGCGCCGGCCTTGGCGACGCGGGGCTTGCGGATGTGGCTGAAGCGCAGGCCGTTGAGGCGCGGGTCGGCTTCGCGGGCGCGGCCGTATTCCGACGTGATGCCGTCCAGTTCATCCGTGTCGCTGCGAGCGTGGATCCAATTCTCGCGGACGGTGGGCAGGCCCCGGCGCAGGTCGATGTCTGCGGAGGGGTCGGTGTAGGGGCCGCTGGAGTCGTAGACGTGGACGGGAGGGTTGGCGGTCTCCGGGCCGGCGTGGCCGTGGTGACGCGTGGGTGTCTGGGCGATTTCGCGCAGGGGGACGCGGAGGTCGGGGTGCAGGGACCCGGGCACATAGACCTTGCGTGAGGCGGGAAGCGGGCCGCGGCTGATCCCCTCCAGCACCTTCCCATCGACCTTCAGGCTCTTGGACGCTCCACTCATCGGACGGCTCCTCGTGAGAACGGACGGGAGGCGGAACGGGAGCATGGAGCGCCCACACCGCTTCCCTCCGCCGGTACTAACCGGTTCAGGTTCAAAGGGATCGGACGCGGCCACGCGTCCGTCTCAGCCCCCTTCCGGAGGCACCCCTAGCGACTGCGGAGCGGTGTAGCGCAGGGGGAAGCCCGCTTCAACCCGTGTGGAGGTGAGCCTGGGTCCAGTGGACGCACGGTGGCCCTGCGGGGAGGGCTCAATCAAAGACTCACTTTGACACGTCAAACACAAACCTGACGCGTCAAGGAAATCTAGAATTACAACTTTAACCGCGAAGTAGGTTTCCGTAGACTGCGGGCTCCCTCCAACAGGAGCTCACATGCAAAAACACTCCCTCGCGATGCTTGGAGCATTCGCGATGCTGACATCCTGCGCGACGAACCGCCCAGTCCTCCCCGGGCCTGAGGGCGACGACACGACCCTCTTCGTCGGCAAGATCATCACCCTGGATGACCAGGGGACGATCGCCGAGGCCGTCACCGTGGATGGCAAGGGCCGCATCTTGAAGGTCGGGACCGAGAAGGACCTGAGCGCGGGGCTCGGCGTGGGCTCCAAGCGCGTCGAGCTGGAGTCGGGCCAGGTCCTCCTGCCCGGGTTCATCGATCCCCACCTGCACATCCTGCCGACGCTCATCCAGAGCGTTCTGGGCACCCACAACCTGGCGCCCTGCCTGCCCCCTCCCTACAACCTGTCCACTCCCGAGGCGTGCAAGAAGCACGAGGACCTGCTCAGCGCGCTGATCTCCATGACCGTGGAGCCCACCACCCCGGAGACGGCCACGAAGTTCGTCCTCGGGATGAACCTG
This sequence comes from Corallococcus sp. CA041A, assembly GCF_003612075.1. Classification (NCBI taxonomy): domain Bacteria; kingdom Pseudomonadati; phylum Myxococcota; class Myxococcia; order Myxococcales; family Myxococcaceae; genus Corallococcus; species Corallococcus sp. CA041A. Next base: position 39,336 of record NZ_RAWF01000032.1, on the reverse strand, counting down.
GACCCGTCGCGGCAGCAGTTCGTCGCCGGCAAGTGTGGCGTGACGTCGACCGTCGAGTTCATGCAGCAGCCGAAGCTCTATCTCGATGCGTGTGTGCGCAAGGACCGGCCGGTCCTCATCCTCGACCAGTCGGGCCACCTCGCCTACGTGAACGAGAAGGCCTTCGAGATCGTCTGCAAGGGGCAGAAGCCCTGCCTCCCTCCGGACTCGGTGACACAGCACGGAGGACGGTGGGTCACCGATTCGACGGGCCAGTACACCGGGTTGATCGAGGAGTCCGCCGGCTTCGCGCCCTTCCTGGAGGCCACGCAGCAGGGGATGCTGATGCAGAAGGCCATCCCGAACGGGAGCCTCCAGGACCTCCACAAGGCCATCCAGGCCCTGCGTGAAGCCGGGCTCACGACCATCGCCGATGGCGGACTGGCCGACCGGTCGCAGCTCGAACTGGTCAAGCTCCTCGCCATGAACCCGACCTTCCCGCTGCGCGTCACGGGCGTCGTGACCAACCTCGCGGCCATGACCGTCGTGAACAAGGACGGGGCCGTCACCGCTCCGGCGCTCAAGCCGAGCGGGCCCTCGTGCACGCCGAGCCCGACCAACGACTGCGCACTGCCCAAGTGGCTGGGCGCAGGCGCCATCAAGCTCTGGGTGGACGGTTCGACGCAGGGCTGCACGGCGCTGCTCGGAACGCCCTATGCCTACAGCTCGGACGGACACTGCCCGGATGCGAAGGAAGGCCAGGGCGACTTCAAGAGCGCGAAGGAGCTCGCGGATGCCATGCGCCCGCTGTGGGCTGACTCGGCCTGGCGGTTCCAGCTGCATGCCAATGGCAACCAGGCGAACCAGTGGGCTGTCGACGCGTTCTCCCAGCTCCAGTTGGAGCAGGCCAACACGCACCGGATGCTGCTCATCCACAACACCGTGGGCCAGGAGTCCGTCTCCCAGGCGATTGGTGAGCTGCGCAAGGGCACCCATGTCACCGCCAGCAAGCAGAAGGTGCCGGCGATGGACCTGCGGGTGACGCACCTCATCGGCCACGTGGCTTACTGGGGTGATGCCCTGGCGCAGATGCTCCAGAAGAATGGCGCGCACAAGGACATCGACATCGACCCGGTGGACTTCAACCGCCGCAATGGCATCCCCTACTCCTTCCACAGCGACTCCATGGTGACCCCGGCGCGGCCGCTCTGGTTCGTCGAGCAGGCCGTCACGCGGCGCACGTGGGCCTATCCGTCCTTCCAGAAGTCCTATGTGCTCGGGCCGCAGCACGCGACGACCGTCGAGGAGGCACTGCGCGCGGTCACCATCGAGCCGGCGCGCCAGCATGAGATTGACAGCTGGGTGGGCAGCATCGAGCCGGGCAAGGTGGCGGACTTCGTCGTCCTGGGCGCCAACCCGCTCGACCGTGACGCCGCCAAGGGCGGTGACCCGACGACCATCAGCCAGATTCCGGTCGTCCGGACGTACCTGGGCGGCAAGGACCCCGCGGGCAGAAACTGAGTGAGGCCCAGGCGCGTCGTCCGTCCCTCGGGCGACGCGCTGTCCATCGGGCGCGGAATCCATCCGGATTCCTCCGGGAACCTTTTCAGTCGGGGCTTGTCCAAATGAACAGTGTGGCCAAGCACCTGAACCGGCAAGGGGCGTGCCAGGCGAGATTGGAGCCATGGAGTGCGACTGAGACCCTGGATCGCGGTAGCGACTATCGCGTTCGGCACTGCGTCAGGCTGCCGCGACCGGCGAGATCCCTCTTGTCCCCTGCTCGCCGATGTATGCGTCGAGATGTGTGCAGGAAAGCCGCAGCCGAAGCTACCTGCCCACTGTCCGCGCCCCCTCTGCCTCTGCGAGCCTGACGCAGGTTTGTGATCCCTGCACTTACGCTATCGGAGTGCGTGACCGTTCCGGCGGATTCTCGGCAAGTGCTGTCAGTCAGACCGCATCAAGTGGTAACGCCTGCGAACGGGTCGCCAGGGCGCGGCGCAGCGCCGACCCCGCCCATGCGAGCTCTTCCTGCGACAAGTCCATGCCCAGCAACTCGTGGCCCTGGTCGTGCTCGATGACGATGCCCCGGCCGCGGGAGACATGCGTCCGCGCGTCGCGCACGTCGATGTCCTGGATGCGTGACCTGGGCAGCCGCAGGACCTTCCGGGGCCTCCAGGGACCGTACCGCGTGACCTCGATGCCACGAGACGAGGCGTTGAGGGACCAGCGACTGGTGGCTTCCCGGGCGACCCACAGCCAGAAGAAGGCACCGCAGGCGATGAACAGGGAGCTCGCAATCACAATCACCTGCGTGCTGGCTGCCTGCGGGCCGAGTATCTGTCGCAACTGCCTCAGCAAGAAGAGAGGCCCGCCTACCGCGATGAGGACGGCGAAGGCTCCCTGGGCAGCGTAGGTTGGGCGCCATCCACACGGCGGCAGTTCCAGCGTGAGCCCCCGGGCGTCCTGCCGGAACTGGATGCCGCTGCCATGGGGCAGATCCGGAAGGCGCTCCCCCGTGAGCGGCGCTTCCTCCATGCGCGCGCCCACCGCACGGCTCTGCCCGCCCTCAACACTGAGGCCCAGTCCGAGGAACTTGGAGACCGCCTGCGCCAGCTCCAGCGCCTCCTCCCGGTCATCGCTGTGGGACAGGACGACGGTGCCCGAATCCCCCATCAACGCCACGACGTAGACCTTCGCGATGATGAGGCCCTCCGTGGACCCCTTGTCGCGCTGGTAGACGGCCACGGACGTGAATGGGTCGAGGGGCTCGGCCTTCGCGCCCAGGGCCTCCCGGTAGCCGGTGCGGCGCCACACGGAGCGGGTCTCCCGGTTCAGCAGCACCTTCCACCGCGACGTGAGGTTGTGGATCGCCAGGGCGCCCATCGCGATCATCAGGATCCAGACGCGCACTTCACCCGCGAAGAAGCCCGTCGAGAAGACGATGACCGGGAAGGCCAGCGACAGCAGCAACGCGCCACGGTACAGCCATCCTTCGATGGGGCGGACTTCGTGCTGGATGGTCAGGAAGGGGCCGGAAGCGGACCAGCGGTGGGAGCCACAGCGCATCCGCCCCACGTTAAACCCCCTGTGACGGCGGCGAAAGGCGCCAGCGCGCAACGCCTTCACGCGTCCGCGCTACGATGGGCGTGCCCTTCGCCTTCGGGAGTCCGGTGAAACGCTCAAGCTGGGTGGCGCTCTGCGGCGGTGTGGTGCTGGGTTCGGTGCTCACCTGGGGCATTCTTCATGCCCTCGAGCGCATCTATTGGGGGAGCCCCGGGCCGCGGCTTCTCATGGAGCGCTGCGCTGAGTCCCTCCTCCCGGTAGCGTCTTCGGACGGTGCGCACCGTGGTTTCAGTGACGCCCACCGCCTCCGCCACACCCACGACCGTCCAGCCTTCCGCTAGCAGTTGCAGCACCCGGGCTCGCCGCAACACCCGCACTGACTCGCGTCCTCGGTGCGTCAGCGCCTTCAGCGCTGCGCTGTCCGCCTGCTTCAGCTTCAACCCTTGGCTTCTCGTGTGTCCCCTCATACCCGGAGCAACAGCGGAAGCCCGCCCGTTAATCTCCACCCGGCCAAAGGATTAGTCGTTGTCGCTCGTCCACTCTTTGCGGATGTTATCGATCATTTCCAATACGTCAGAATCCGAGGCGGCCTGCGCAATCAATTCGGCCCTTGCTAGGTGCGAACGTGCGCTTTCGGCTTGACCCAACCGCCAGCGTAAACTCGCCAATGCGAGCAACGGGAGCGGATCGTGCTCCGCAGTGGCAACTGCCTCTTCGTAATAGAGCCCGGCCTGCGAAAGTCTCCCAGCTTCCTCGCAGAGCACTCCTGCAGTTCGAGCCAGGGTAGATGTGTTGGCTGGCCTATCTTTGTTCGGCCGGGCGTAGCCCAGAGCAGACTCCAGGCAATCAATTGCATCCGCCGTCTTGTCTGCCTGAACGAGGGCGGACGCGGCACGAAGGGGATTGTTGTCATTCATTGTGACATTCCTCCTGAAGCGGCAACGATGCTAGTGAAACGAGAAAGTGTCAAAATGCTGAGCGACGACAAGAACACTGGCGACTTCCCCACGATCAAGTCGAACATGGACCGTAAGGTGAACTCGTAGTCCGAAACTCATGCGGGGAGCATATCATTCGCCACGCCGGAAGCAGAATCGCAGTCCAGCGGCGCGCCATGGAACGCGCGCCGTCTGCTACTTGGCAATGGTGTACATCGCCGTCATTCAGCAGCTTCATTGAATGGCGGAAATGCTTTGGGGTTAGTGCCACCCGGTCACTTGAATCCAGGTGGCGGCCATGATCTACGGTCGGGATGACACCTGCGCAGCTCAAGAAGCTGGACGAGACGCTGGGCGCCTACCTTGAGGAGATGGTCGTCGGCATGGGGCGGCTGGAACGCAGGCGCGCCATGGAGGCCTACGTGATGGGCCTGCTGCTGGACGGGGAGCGCAAGAGTATCGAGCCGATGGCGGCCTGGCTGGTGAAGGACGCCGGAGAAGTCGAGGCGATGCGTCAGCGGCTGCAGCAATGCGTGTCGCAAGGGACGTGGAGCGACGAGGCTCTCCGGGATCGATTGGCGCGGAAGCTGGAAGAGCGGCTGCCGGAGGTGGAAGCGCTGGTGGTGGACGACACGGGCTTTCCGAAGAAGGGGAAGCACTCGGTGGGAGTCGCCCGGCAGTACTCGGGGACGCTGGGGCGCACGGACAACTGCCAGGTGGCCGTCAGTCTGCACCTGGCTGGTGCACGCGGCAGCGGGTGCATTGGCATGCGGTTGTACCTGCCCGAGGAGTGGGTGACGGACAAGGCGCGGCGCAAGGCGGCCGGAGTCCCCGAGGAAGTGGGCGCCACGCGCAAATGGGAATTGGCGCTGTCACAGTTGGACGACGCGCTGACGTGGGGCGTGCGCAAGCACGTCGTCCTGGCGGATGCGGGGTATGGCAACTGCCGGGAGTTTCGCGAAGGCCTCACGGCACGCGGCCTGCCCTACCTCGTCGCCGTGCCGGGGCAGCACAAGGTGTGGCCTCCGGGTGCGACGCCGCACCTGCCGGTGAAGAAGGCGGGCGCATACGGACGTCCCCGGACGCGCTTCGTCGACGACAAGGGCGTGCAACCCTGGACGATTGAAGAATTGGCGCGCCAGTTGGATGGCGCTTTGTGGGTGCCTTGAGCACGTGACGGTCGCGGCACAACTGTCCAATCCTGTGCCGCTCAATACCGCGGCACACTCCACACCGCGCTCCCAGCTATATCCTGAAATCCAAATAAAAATGAGTGACGCATGGGAATGCGGAACAAGAAGGTCGTCACCAGTCTGATTCTGGGAGTCGTTGGCGGCATCCTGCTGGCGGGCTCGACGGGAACGGCCGCGGGAAGCCCCAACACCACGGGACTTTCTGACTGTGAGCCGTTCTGGCACGAGGCCTGTTCGAACGAGCCCCGAACCCGGTGCTTCAGCAGTTTGGCCAATCGGCCTTTTGACTGCTATTGCGATGGCGCCAGTTGGCACTGCAATTCCCACTGACGCCATTCGCAATCACACCTTCACGGTCTTCACCAACGGCAGTTCGCGCACGCGCGTCCCCGTGAGCGCGAACACCGCGTTAGCCAGGGCCGGGGCCACGGGGGGCACTCCGGGCTCTCCCACGCCTCCGGGCCGGCCGTCGCTGGGGATGATGTCCACGTGGATGCGCCTCGGCGTCTCCGCGATGCGCGCCAGGCGGTAGTCGCGGAAGTTGCTCTCCACCACGGCGCCGTCCTTCATCGTGATGGCGCCGTAGAGCCCCAGGCTCAGGCCGAACACCACCGCGCCCTCCATCTGCGCCCGCACGCGCTCCATGTTCACGATGGTGCCCGCGTCCGCGACGATCCACGCCTCGTCCACCCGGATGCGCTCGTCCGCGTCCTTCACCACCGACACCACCACCGCCACGTACGTCAGGAAGCTGCGGTGCGCCGCCAGCCCCAGCGCCCTTCCCTCCCGCTTGCGCTCGTCCCAGCGCGACAGGCCCGTCACCCGCTCAATCACCCTGCGCAGCCGCGCCGTGTCCACCGGGTGCTCGTCCAGGGACTGGCCGTAGTTCGGAATCTTCGCCACGCCCAGGTCCTTGGGCGTCACGATGCGCGACGGCCCCAGCACCTCCAGCAACGTGTCTCGTGGATCCGTGCCGCGCTCGTGCGCCAGCTCGTCGATGAAACTCTGCACCGCGAACGCGTGGTAGATGTTCGCCACGGAGCGCAGCCAGCCGATGCGCGTGTGCGCCCGCGCCTCGCAGTTCTCCATCCGGATGTCGGGGATGGCCAGCGGCAGGTCCACGATGCCCTGCCCCATCTCTCCGTCCCCCGCGAACGTCGCGTCGGAGAACGTGGAGCCGATGGGCGGGAACGCGATGCGCTGGTGCCACGCCACCACCTTGCCGTTCGCGTCCAGGCCGGCCTCCAGCCGCTGCGCGCTCGTGGAGTGGTAGTAGTCGTGGCGCACGTCGTCCTCGCGCGTCCACTGCAGGCGCACCGGCGCGCCCACCGCCTTCGCCACCAGCGCCGCCTCCACCACGTAGTCCGGCTTCGACTTGCGGCCGAACCCGCCGCCCAACAGCGTCACGTGGATGATCACCTTCGACGGGTCGAGGCCCAGCGCCTTCGCCACCTCGCTGCGCGCGGCCTGCGGGTTCTGCGTCGTGGCCCACACCTCGCAGGTGCCGTTCTCCACCTTCGCCACCGCCGCGGGCGGCTCCATGGGCGCGTGCGCCAGGTGCGGCGTGTTGTACGTGGCCTGCACCCGCTTCGCCGCCTTCGCCAGCGCTCCTTGCGCGTCGCCGACGTTGCGCACCACCTTGCCCGGCTTGCCAATCACCTCCAGCAGCTGCTCGCGGTACGCCTCCGAGTCGTAGACGGCGTTGTCCCCGCCCTCCCACGTCACGTCCAGCGCCGCGCGGCCCTTCATCGCCGCCCAGGTGTTGTCCGCCACCACCGCCAGGCCTCCCAGCGGCTGGAACAGGAAGGGCTTCGTCGCCGCCGGCAGCTCCACCACCTGCCGCACGCCCGGCACCGCCAGCGTCTTCGTCGCGTCGTAGCGGGCCACCTTGCCTCCCGCCACGGGCGGACGCGCGATGACCGCCGTGCGCATCCCCGGCAACACGACGTCCGCGCCGAACACCGCCCGGCCCGTCACGATGTCCGGCCCGTCCAGCAGCGGCAGCTCCTTGCCCAGGTGCTTGAGCTCGCTGCGCGGACGGAGCGTCACCGCGTCCTTCTTGGGCACCTTCAGCTTCGCCGCGTCACCGGCCAGCTCACCGAACTTCAGCGTCCGCTGCGAGCCCTTGTGGAAGACGGCGTGGTCGCGCGCCTCGCACTCCGTGGGCGCCACCTTCCAGCGCTTCGCCGCCACCGCCACCAGCATGGTGCGCGCCGTCGCGCCCGCGTAGCGCAGGTCGTCGAAGATCTTCCGCACGCTGCTGGAGCCGTCCGTGTTCTGGTCGCCGTAGGCCTCGTCGCCGTCGCCCTGGACCACCTTCACGTGGGCCATGTCCGCGCCCAGCTCGTCCGCGATGAGCACCGGCAGCGAGCTGCGCACGCCCTGCCCCATCTCCGAGCGGTGGCAGACGATGGTCACCACGCCGTCCGGCGCCACGTGCACGAAGACGTTGGCCCGGAGGCCCCCCGTGGGCACTTCCGGCAGCGACGTGGGCATGGGCGCGGCGTGGGCCCTCGCGGGCAGGAACACCTCCAGCCCCAGGCCCGCGGCCACGATTCCCATTCCTTCGAGCACGGAGCGGCGCGACAGACGGATGCGTGTGTCTTGCATGGTGGCGGCCCTCACTCCGTCGGCAGTCCCGCCGCCTTCTTCACGGCGGTGCGGATGCGCGTATATGTCCCGCAGCGGCAGAGGTTGCCCGCCAGCGATTGATCGATCTCCGCGTCGGTGGGCTTCGGCTTCTTCGCCAGCAGCGCCGCCGCCGTCATGATCTGCCCCGCCTGACAGAAGCCACACTGCGGCACCGCCAGGTCCACCCACGCCTTCTGCAACGGATGCGAGCCGTCCGGCGACAGGCCCTCGATGGTCATCACCTCGCGGCCGTCCGCGCGGCGCACCGGCGTCACGCACGAGCGCACCGCCGCGCCGTCGATGTGCACCACGCACGCGCCGCAGAGCGCCTGGCCGCAGCCGTACTTCGTGCCCGTCAACGTCAGCACGTCGCGCAGCGCCCAGAGCAACGGCATCTCCGGATCCACGTCCAGCACGTGCTCGGTCCCATTCACTCGCAGACGGATGCTCACGGTCGGCTCTCCTCGCGCGGGCACTCCGCGCCGTCCTTTACCCACGCGGCCACCAGGGCCCCGAACTCCGCCTGCGTTCCCGGCGCCGGAACCCGGTCCGCTCCGGGCTTCCAGCCCCAGCCCACCAGCTCGTCATGCGCCGAGTGCTCAATCAATTCCGCCAGGCTCTTGCCGCCGTTGCGCGCCGGGTCCTTCAACTGTTCGCACAGCGCGCGCGGCGTGCGCCCCTCCCACGCCATCACCTTGGGCGCCACGTGCCACTTGGGCGCGCCGGGGATCCGCGCGAGCTGCGCGTTGCGATCCTGGTGGCAGGAGGTGCACTCCAGGCCGGGCACGCCCTGGTCCTCGGGGCCCCGGACCACCGGCGGGTCGTGCACCTTGCCCTCTTCGCCCTGCAGCGGACTGTCGCCCGCGGGGTGGCAGTTGACGCACCGGGGATGCAGCATGACCCGGCTCGCCTCCAGGAACAGCGCTTGCGAGCGCTCCTTCTTGTCGCCAATGCCCGCGAAGGCCTCCGGCGGCCGGAGCGCCTGTGGATTCGCGGGCGGCGGCACCACGGACGGATGCGCCGCGCGGCCTCCACATCCCGCGCTGATCAGGAGCGACAGCGACAGCGCCGCCGCCCCCGCGCCCAGCACGGCTCCCAGTGCCTTCGAGCGAAGATTCATCGTGCCCCGTCCATCCCTTCGGCCAGAGGTCGTCCGGCCTCACACGCAGCGTCGCGAGGCCGGACGGGCCATGCTGCCCCGGTCCCGCCCTCCGCGAGCCTGTCAAAATGCAGCATGGCCTGTGAAGGTTTTCTTCAGAACGGGGCCAACCCTGGGAGTGGGCGGGGTCATCACGCACCGTGAGGGACGGCGGCCTTCGTGAAGGCTTCGTGCCTGGGTGACACGGGACGCGGGCGGGATTGACGGAATGTCTTTCGGGGCCGCTGGGGGTGCCGCGCAAGTGCGCGGAATCGCGTGCGCGGGGTGTTGGAACGCCATGTGTATTGGGAAGAACGCAAGGAGATAGCCCGCCATGCGCCAGAGCCCCGCGTCGTCCCTGTTCTCCCTCACCCGCCTCTTCGTCGAGCAGTGTGCCCGTTGGAGGCTGCGCGAGGAGGTCATCGCGTTCATCCTCGAGTTCGGCACTCCCGCCCGGGCGTGTGGTGCCACCCACCTCACCGTGCACGAGCGGGACCTGCCGGTCGCGCTGCGTGACTCGTCATTGGCGCGGCAGGCGCGGGGGTGGATCCTCATCCTCAATGACGAGGACCGGATCCTCACCTGCTACCGCCGCCAGGACGCCTCGCGCTTCCTCCGGCAGAAGTCCAAGCGCCGTCCCGCGGGCGTGACCCGGGGCCGCGACGACTTCCTGCGCGGCCTCCAGTTCGCTCCGGCATGAATCAGTCGAGCCCCGTCTTGCCCACCGCCCAGTAGGCCTTCACCTTCGACGTGGCGCGTTCGCCGTCGCCGCGCAGCCGCGAGCGCAGGGCCTGGATGGACTGCGCCCGGCCCGTCATCACCAGCGTCGCGCCGGGCTTCGTGCGCAGGACTTCGCGCAGCCGTTCGTGGACTTGCGCCAGGTGCGCGTCGCCTGCCGTGCGCTCCACGTCCTGGCCCTCGAAGCCCAGCTCGCGCAGCGCGGGCGCGCAGTCCTCGCGGCGTGTCACCTCGAAGATGGGGGTGATGTCGCGCTTCGCTCCGGTGCGGAACGCGTGCGCCACCGCGAAGGACGTCTCGTCACCGAAGAGCACCACCGGCGCGTCGCTGGACTCCAGCGCCACCGAGCGACGGGGGCCGAAGAATTGCACCGTGTCCCCGGTGCGCACGTCGCGGCCCCACTTCGCTCCCGGGCTGTCGCCGTGCAGGTACACCAGGAAGGCCGTGGCCCCTCGCGCTTCGTCCCACGACAGCGGCGTGTACGTGCGCATGCCCAGCCCTGGCAGGAACACCTGCACCTTGTCGCCGGGGCTCCATCCCTGCCCCCGCAGCGCGGGCCCTTCCCAGTCAATCTGTCGAAAGGCGCGCGAGACTTCGCGCACCTGGGTCACCTTCGCTTCGGTGAAGAGAAACCGGCCCAGCATGCTTCCGAGCATGGCCTTGGCGTTTGCCATTGGAGCCTCCGTTCAGGCGTTCATACGCCTCCTGCACGTGCACGGCTCGTGAAGTTGCGTGAAGGCGTCCTCACCTTGCAGGGCAGAGACCCCCACGAAAGGAAGCGGACATGGGCTCCTGGCATCCCCGGGTGCGCTGGCTTCGGACCGGCGGCGCCACTGTCCTTGCCATCCTGGCAGGCGGAGGCTGTGCGATGGGCCCGGATGAATTCGGGCCGCAGGTGACGTCGAGCTCGACGCCGCTGGACAACCCCATGTCCCAGTTCCGGGAGGTACTGGCGCCCTACGGCACCTGGATGGACCTGCCGGACGTCGGCTGGGTCTGGCGGCCGGACCCGAACGAGGTGGGCGTGGGCTTCAACCCGTATTCCACCGCCGGCCGGTGGGTTTCCAGCGACTGGGGATGGACCTTCGAGAGCGATTGGAACTGGGGCTGGGCGCCGTTCCACTATGGCCGGTGGTTCACCACGCCGACGGAGGGTTGGCTGTGGTGGCCCGACAATGAGTGGGCTCCTGCCTGGGTGGACTGGCGTTGGGGCAATGGCTTCGTTGGCTGGCAGCCCCTCTCGCCTCCGGGCATCAGCACCGGGTTGAGGTGGACGTTCGTGAGCGCGAACAACTTCGTGCAGCCCGACGTGGAGTCGCATCTCCTTCCGGAGGCGCAGGTCCAGGAGCTGATGCGCCAGACGCAGCCCGTGGGCGAGCACGTGGTGGCTCACGAGGGGTACTGGAACCGGGGGCCGGAGCCGGAGGAGGTCGCACGGGTCACCGGTCAGGAGGTGCCGCTCGCGCAGCCGATGACGCCGCCCACGGGTCATCCGCCGCGTGCATCGGCCACGAGCCCGGAAGGCGCTGCGCCTATGCAGGCTGGAGGAAGCGTCCGTCCACCAGATGGTCGATGACCTCTCGGGCGGAGTGCGGATCCAGCCTCTCCTTGGTGCCCAGCTGCGTCACCGCGCTGGAGACGGTGGTGGGCTTTTCGAAGGCGGCCAGGGCGGCGAGGAGGATGGCGCCGTCATCGCCCTGGGTCAGCGTGGGGTCGGTGAACCTTCGCGGGTTGACTGACGGCGCGCAGCTCAACGTGATTCCGTCCACCGAGCGCAGGACCGTCACCGGCTCCTTCGCCATCTTCGCGGGGGCCCGGTGGCTGCCCAGCCAGTCCCCCAGCGTGAAGCGCTCCGCCGAGGACGCGGTGTTCTTGAGCCGCGTGCGCCCGTGGAGGTCGACGTGCTTCCTCGCGTCCCGGTGCTTCCAGGCCAGCGCGTCCACCCGGTCCGAATTGCGCTGCACCGCCGCTTCCAGCTCCTTGTCCTTGAAGCGGATCATCGGCACGGACACGTCGCCGGGTTCGCGCCGCTCGAAGTAGCCGAGGAACTCCGCGAACGTCTTCGCCTCCGTCACCATGTCGAAACGCGCGGGGTGCTCCGTGACGAGCGCCCCGGGCTGCGCCTCCAGCCGCTGGTAGCCCACCACGCAGTCCATGCCGATGATGCGCTCCACCAGCCGCAGTTCCTCCGCCAGCCGCTCCCGGTTCGTGAACGGAAGGCCCCCGATGCCGGAGATTTCAATCTCCACGTTCGGATGGCGGCGGGCGGACTCGATGACTTCCAGCAGCTCGCGGTCCTTCGCGCAGGGCTTGAGCAGGCCCTTGGACATCTGCTCCAGCCGCTGCTGTTCGGAGAAGCAGCCGATGTCGATGACCATGTAGATGCGCTGGAAGGTCTCCGCCAGCGCCGAGACCAGCTCCACGCGCGGCACGCCCCAGAGGAAGTACGTGCAGCAGTGGCGCGACAGGTCCACGCCCGCCCAGGTGCTCCCCAGGAACTCCGCCGTGCTGCCCGCGAAGTCGTAGCGCATCTGCCACGTCCGGCTGGCGATCTCCTGGTGATCCCTGCGCACGTTCTCCTCGGCGCGCAGGAACGGCTTCGCGCGCCCGAAGTCCGCCTTCTGGTTGCCTCGCGCCCCGCCGCAATAGAGGCAGTTCTCGCCGCAGCCCTTCCCAGGCGCGACCCAGCCGGAGAAGGAGTGTGCGTCCATCTGGCTGAGGAAGATCTCGTTGAAGTGCGAGTAGTAGACGTCCTGCGTGTTGGTCGAGCGCTGCACGTACGCCAGCGGCAACCGGCGGGGACGGCCGTCCGGCGTCCGCGTCACGACGTTGGGCGGGGCTTCTTCTCCGTTGCAGAGCGCCAGCAGGGGGACTTCCCCATCGCCCAGGATGACGTGGTCGATGCAGTCGTAGCCGCTCAATTCCTTCCACCAGTACGACGCGGAGTTGCCTCCCACGACGATGCGGATGGACGGGTCGATCTTCCGGATGGTCCGGGCGATGAGCAGCGCGCGGTCCACGTGGTGGAACCACTTGAGGCTGATGCCGATGAGCTTCGGGCGAACGCGGGCGATGAGGCGCTCGAAGGACTGCGTCACCTCCCCTGCGCTTTCGTCCCCATCCCACAGGCGCACGAAGGCTTCAATCCCGCCGCGCCGCAGGTAGCTCGCCAGGTAGAGGATGCCGCACGTGGCTTCGCCCGTTCCGGCACCGACGAGGAGGACTGGCGAGAGGGCACGACCACTGCTCATGGGACGACCACCGGACTGGGAGGGAGACGAAGGCCAGCGTATAGGCGAATCCGGGCAGGCCCCGCGTGGATTCGTCGCCTCCCCTCCTCCCAGGCCGCCGGCCTGCTCCCTGGACGGCCCCCCACTCCAGCAGTTCAGCGAGGTGCCGGAGCAGGACCCGGGGCTTCACGGGCGGTCGTTGAGTCGGCCCGAGCCTGCCGTCTCACGGCCGCGGACACCACTCGTATCCGGCGCTGTCGCCGACGGCTTTCGTCCCCGCCTGCGCCGCCGCTTCTTCGAGGCAGCACCCTGAGGCTGTCCGCCCAACGACCGCAGCACCTGCGCGCGGACGCCGCCCTCCAATCGCAGTTGTTGCATGAGCGCCTGCACCTGCTTCGCGCCCTGCGGGTTCCGCAATCCCTCTCCCAGCCGCTCGACGATGTCGATGCGCAGCGCCACCGGCCCGATGACCTCGTAGCCGAAGGCCCGCGCGCTCCGGCCGGCCAGCGCGGAACCGTTCAGCGCCGGCTCCTGGGGAATGCCCTGCGGACACGGCGCCTGCTGGAACAGCGCCGTCAACATGGCCCGCCGCTCCAGAGCCTGGGGCGACAGGGCCTGGGTGACATAGAGGAACCGCTGGCCCTCGTGGACGCCCTGCGTCTTCAGCCGCTCGCGCGACTCCTCGTCCAGGAGCCGCCACTGTTCGCGCGCTTCGCCCTGGGAGATGACGCCCAGCCCTTCCGCCAGCTGGTAGGCCACGGCTCGCGTCGCCGGTGAGCGGCTCGCGCTCGTGAAGGACTCCGCGGGAAAGCCTCCCATGGCCTCCGTGACCAGGTCCCTCGCCAACGCCACCAACCGGCGCTCCAATCGCTGACGCGCGCCGCCCGTCCACACCTCCGGCTCCGCCAACGCCAGCTGCGGCGAGCGCCGGTCGCGCCCCCGCACCAGCCGGGCCAGCGGCTGCGCCTCGAAGGAGATTCGCCCCGTCGCGTCCACTTCAAAGGCGTCGTGCGTCGCGTCCACCACGCGCTGGACGAACTGCTCCTCCGTCATCAACGCGCCTTCCGCGCCAGGCACCTCCGTCAGCAGCAGCCCCAGCTTCGCGAAGGGATTGTCCGAGGCACCGGCCTGCGGCTGCGTGCTGGCCCTCACGAAGCGGCGCGCGCTCCTCCTCGCGGCCCGCTGCACGAAGCGCTCCACCAGCCGCTCATGCAGGGCGTCTCCCAGCGCGTCCTCGATGCGGCGCGTGCGCTCCTGCCAGTCTTCCGCGTCGTTCAGCCAGCCCGGGCGATGGCTGATGTACGTCCAGATGCGGATGGCCGCGAGCCGGTCCATCAGCGTGTGGATGTCCCCGGAGGCATCGTCCAGCGGTGACACCTGCCGGCCCAGCCACGTCGGATCCAGCTTCCCGTCCCCGGCTGTCAGCTGGAGGAACGTCTCGCGCAGCAGCGCGACGTGCTGCCCGAAGAGCCCCTTGCGGAAGTCCGGGATCTGGCAGACCTGCCACAAGAGCTCCACGGATGCCTTGTCGGTGGTGAGCTCGCGGATGGCGGGCACCGCAGACAGGCCCTTGAGCGCGTCGAAGTCGTCCGCGCGCTCCACCCGGACGAAGGCGCTGTCGCGAGGCGCCCGCGACAATGAATCCAGCAGCGCCTCCGGGCTTGCGAAGTCGAGCGAGGAATTGCGCCAGACGAGGCTGCGCACGGCCGGGAAGCGGTGGGTTTCGATGGCGGAGACGATGCGCGGCGGCAGCTCCGGCAGCGTGTTCAGCGCGCCGAAGCTCCCGTCGTTGAGGTGGCGCCCCGCGCGGCCGGCGATCTGCGCCAGCTCGTCCGGATACAGGTCGCGCTGCTCGGCGCCGTCGTACTTGGAAAGCGTCGCGAAGGCCACGTGGTTGAGGTCCAGGTTCAACCCCATGCCAATGGCATCCGTGGCCACGAGGTACTGGACCTCGCCGGATTGATACATGGCCACCTGCGCGTTGCGTGTCCGCGGCGACAGCGCGCCCAGCACCACCGCCACCCCGCCCCGCAGACGGCGCAGCGCTTCGGCCAGTTCGTAGACGCGGTCCGCGGAGAACGCGACCACCGCCGAGCGCGGCGGCAGGCTCTTCAGCGAGCGGCGCCCGGCATAGCGCAGCTGCGACAGGCGCATGGCGCGCTTCGTGGACGCATGGGGAATCAGCGCCTGCACCATGGGCCGCATGGTGTCCGCGCCCAGGAACCAGGTCTCCTTGCGGCCGCGCGCGTGCAGCAGCCGGTCCGTGAAGACGTGCCCGCGCTCCCGGTGCGCGGCGAGCTGGATTTCATCCACCGCGAGGAAGTCCACCTCCCGGTCGGTCGGCATCGCCTCCACGGTGCAGATCCAATAGTCGGGCCGGGGCGGGACGCGCTTCTCCTCGCCCGTCATCAGCGCGACCCGGCCCTCGCCCACCTTCGCGGTCACCCGGTCGTAGACCTCACGGGCAAGCAGGCGAAGCGGCAACCCGATGATGCCGGAGTCGTGCTCAAGCATCCGTTCGATGGCGCGAAAGGTCTTCCCGGTGTTCGTGGGCCCCAGCTCCGCCACGACGACGGACGGCCGGCTGGATGGGCTCGAGCTCATTGGCGAAGACTAACCCCGAACCCCCTCCTCCGCCCTGGAGGCCGCAAGGGATGTTCGCGGACAACGTCCCTGCCCGCGCCCTGCGTGGAGGCAGGCGTCAGCGAAAGGCCCTTGCCAGATACAACGGGCCCCGGGGCGGGACGGACAGGCGCGGCGCTCCCGGCACGCGGGGGCAGATGGGATGGACGGCGCCGCCCGGGCCCCCCAGCTTCCGGACACGCAGCCGCCCGGGGGCAATGCCATGGCCGACACGCATTCGCAGCCGTCCGAGACCGACCCGGGGGAGCTGGGGGTCCGCATCACGCTGCTCAACGCCGCGCTGGCGACCAAGGTCGTCTGCGTGCGGCGCTACACGCGCCACGCCCTGCTGGCGGGAGGCGCGTGTCACGAGGCGATGAAGGCCGCGTTCGGCCTGCACGCTCGAGATGAACAGGACCACGCGCTCAGGCTCGTCGAGCGCATCCAACAGCTGGGCGGCCGGCCGGATTTCAACCTTGGAGGGCTCATGTCCAGTGGTGACACCCAGGACGACGAAGGGCGGACGCTGGTGGATCTGCTGCGCGAGAACCTGGAGGCGGAGCGCGTCGCCATCGCGTCGTACCGCGACCTCATCCCCTACTTCGCGGAACGCGATCCCACCACGCGGCGGCTGCTGGAGGAGCTCCTCGACGAAGAGGAGGCCCACGCCAACGCCCTGCACGCGCTGCTGAGGCCTTGAGACCCCGGCCCGGTGGGTTCCTCGGGCGGGTCCCGAACGGACCCGCCGGGCCGAGGATCCTCAGGCGCCCGGTGCCACCTGCACGTCGCGGTAGCGCACCATCCGCTTCAGCGACGGATCCCACAGGTTCAGCCGCAGGCACCCCACGATGTCCTTCAGCGTGAGCGTGGTGACGTGCGGCCCCTGGAGCTCCGGGATGGACGCCATCGCCTCCGGCAGCCGGTAGAACGGGATGCGCGGGTTGAGGTGGTGGACGTGGTGGTAGCCGATGTTGCCCGTGAACCACTCCATCACCGGCCCGAAGCGCATGTAGCTGCTGGCCTCCAGCGCCGCGTCCGCGTGGCTCCACGACGCCTCCGGCAGGATGGCCACCTCGTCGAAGTTGTGCTGCGCGTAGAACAGGTACGTGCCCAGCGCGTACGCGGCGAACAGCGGCCCCAGGAAGGCCGTGAGGTAGACGCCCAGGCCAAACCCATGCCAGACAGCCGCGGACAGGGCCACGTGCACGCCCAGCGCCACCCCGGACGTCCAGTAGCGCTTCGGGTTCTTCACGAACGGCTGGAGGCACAGGCTGTAGAGGAACGCGGTGAAGTAGCCGAACAGCTGCGTCACCGGGTGGCGCTCCACCACGTAGCCCAGGCGCTGGGCGCCGGTGGCCTTGCGCCATTGCTCCGTGGTCCAGGTGGCGAAGGTGCCCGCCGAATCCGCCGCGATGCGGGCGGTGTTGGCGTGGTGATGGTTGTGCGTGTCATTCCAGATGCGCGACGGGGTGAGCGTGAGCAGCCCCTGCACCTGGAAGAGCGCCTTGGCCCACCGGGACTTCGGCAGGAGCGCCCCGTGCATCGCGTCGTGGAAGAGGATGAAGCAGCGGATGAGCACCAGCGCTTCAATGAGGCCGCCCACGATGCGCAGGGGCCACCAGGGCGCGGCCACCGCCAGCACCACCGCGCCCACGAGCGCGGCGTAGGTGGAGCCGAGCGCCCAGAGGGAGCGCGCGGTGTCCTGGGCCGCGTAGGGACGCGTGCGGGCAATGAGGTCCTTGCTCGATGGCGACGCGGTTCGTTCCATGGGGACAGGGCTCCGGCGGTGCCCGCCCGGCGACACACCGGGACGGATGACCGCGAGCGTTGTCCCATCCCCATGTCACGGCCGGGTCAGCGCTTCTTACGCCAGGCGCGAAGCTCCGCTTTCTTCTGCTTGCCCACCTCGTCCAGCCGGGCCTGCCAGGTTTCACGGTAGGGGCGCAGGGCCTCCGCCACGGCGCGGGCCACCACCAGGTTGCGGTACCACTTGGCGTCCGAGGGCACCAGGTGCCAGGGCGCCTGCTCGGTGGACGTGAGGGCGAAGACATCCTCATAGGCGCGCGTGTAGTCCGCCCAGTGCTTGCGGTCCTCCCAGTCGCCCGCGGCGATCTTCCACGCCTTGCGCGGCTCCTCCTCGCGAGCCAGCAGCCGCTGCTCCTGCTCCTCCTGGCTGATGTGGAGGAAGAACTTGAGGATGATGGTGCCGTGCTCCCAGAGGAGGGTCTCGAAGTCGCGGATGTGCTGGTAGCGCGACTTCCAGAGCGCCTTGGGCACCAGGTTGTTCACCCGCGCCACGAGCACGTCCTCGTAGTGGGAGCGGTTGAAGATGGAGAACTCGCCCAGGCGCGGGGTCTTGCAGTGCACGCGCCAGAGGAAGTCGTGCTCCCGCTCCTCCGTGCTGGGCACACCAAAGGAGGTGACGCTCACCCCGCGCGGATTGAGGCTGCCCACCACGTGCTTGATGGTGCCGTCCTTGCCGGCGGTGTCGCGCCCCTGCAGGACGATGAGGACGGAGTTCATCTTCGCGCCCCACAGCAGGTCCTGGAGATCGAACAGCTCCTCGCCCAGCACGTCGAACTCCGTCTTGGCCACCTCCTTGTCCGTCTTCTTCGGCGGTCCCGTGGGGGTGCGCTCCAGCTTCACCTTCGCGCCCTGCTTGTCGTTGCGGATGATGTCCATGGTCCCCTTCGCTCCTGGTGTGGGCGCAAGCGTGCCCTGAGCGAAGGCGGATTCACACCGTTCCGAACCAGGACGGCGGCAGAACGTCCGAGTCGAACCTTTCAAGGAGCATCCGGCACAGGTGGTGGCGGCAGGACAGCGTGCCGCCTCCCTCTTGGGCCGGCAGGCTGTCCAGTTTCCAGATCCTGGTTCTTGAATCCAGACAAGACGCCCCGCCAGGTGCTCCGCGAGCCCCCCGAATCCAGTCACACTCCAGCAATGCGGCTGTTTCACTGCTTGCGATTGCCTCCGCGACAAGCGGCAAAACCAGGCTCAAGAGCTGCCCTGGCGGTCCAAACAAGTCTCCAGAAATCAATTCCTCACAAGTTCTCATCTTGCCCGTCCAGCTTTCGTTCCCCCCTGTCGCCAGCCCGACCCGCCACATCACGAGAGCCAGATGTTTCGAACTTCAATGCCCCTGCCGACCCGCCTTCGTCTGTTGTCCACCCTGGCCCTGCTGCCCTCCCTGGCCAGCGCCGCCTCGACCACTGCCCCTGCTTTCGACCTGGAGCGGCTGAGCCTCAACCCCACGTCGCGCGCCGCGCTCGGCACGGCGGCGGGCAGCCTGCGCGAGCCCGGTGAGCTGCGCCTGGCCCTGGCGGCGCACTACGAGCGCTCGCCGCTCACGCTCTACCGCGATGGAGAGCGGATGGACTCGCTCGTCGGGTCGCGCACGCAAGTGCAGCTGGCGGGCACCTATACGGTGAGCAAGCGGTTCGAGGTGGGCGCCATCCTCCCCCTCATGGCCCACCAGGGCACGCGCGGGTTCTCCAACGTGGGCATGACGTCCCCCTCGTCGTGGGGCCTGGGGACGCCGGTGTTGCAGGGCCGGCTGGGGCTCCTGGATGAGGCGTCCGCGCCGGTGTCGCTGGCGGCGGAGCTGGCGGTGGGCCTGCCCGTGGGCAACAAGGACGCGCTCCAGGGCAGCGGCGGCTGGGACGTGACGCCGCGCGTGTCCGCGGGCCGCACGGTGGGTCCGGTGGTGCTGGGCCTGGAGGCGGGCGTCCGGCTGCGCAACCGCACGGCGGTGGGTTCGAACGCGGTCGGCTCGGAGCTGCCCTGGGCGGCCACCGTGGCCACCACGGGCCACAAGCTGCGCGGCGAGCTGGGCCTGCGCTCCGCGGTCCCCCTGACGGACAGCCCCATGCCCATGGAGCTGCTGGCGGGAGGCCGCTACGCGCTGGGCTCCCGGATGGAGGTGTTCGCGCTGGGCGGCCCCGGCCTGGGCACCGCGCCGGGCACGCCCGCCTTCCGCGTGATGGCCGGCCTGTCGGTGTCCGCGCTCCAGGCGGTCCAGCCGGTGATGCGTCCCCGCATCGCGGAAGCCCTTCCCCCCACGCCCGCACCCGCCCCGGTGGTGGTCACCGAAGCTCCGGAGCCGGCTCCGGTGGCCCCGCCGGTGGCGGTGGTGGACGTGTGCGCCCCGAACCAGAGCCATTCGCTGGAGCAGTGCCCGGACCTGGATGACGACAACGACGGCGTGGCCAACGCCAAGGACCACTGCCCGGTGGACCCCGAGGACCGCGACGGCTTCCTCGACGATGATGGCTGCCCGGAGGCGGACAACGACGGCGACGCCGTGGCGGACGTGGTGGACAACTGCCCGATGGTGGCCGGTCCCGCGTCGAACCAGGGCTGCCCGGCGAAGCAGAAGCAGCGGGTGGTCATCACCCAGGACCGGCTGGAGATCCGCGAGAAGGTCTACTTCGCCTCTGGCGAGGCGCGCGTGATGCCGCGTTCGTTCAACCTGCTGGACCAGGTGGCGAAGGTGCTCATCAGCCACCCGGAGTTGAAACACATCCTGGTGGAGGGCCACACGGATTCGCGCGGCCGTCCGGAGACCAACCGGACGCTGTCCCAGCAACGCGCCTCCGCGGTCGTCCAGTGCCTGGCGATGCGCGGTGTCCCGGCGGACCGGTTGATGGCCGCCGGCCGTGGCCCGGACGCTCCCGTCGCGTCCAATGACACCTCGTCCGGCCGTGAGCTCAATCGCCGCGTGGAGTTCCACATCGAGTCGGAGCCCACCTCCGGCAACGTCTCGCGCGACTGAGCCGCGGCCCAATCCCTCTCACAACCCCTTCACCGCATCCTTCTTTCAAGGAAATTCAATGACTCCCTCTTCCTGTCGCCTCCTCGTGGGGGCCCTGGCCGCGCTTTGCCTGAATACGCGTGCGACCGCCGAAGCGGCGCCGCTCACCACCGCCGTGTCTCCGGGCCAGCTGGCCGCGGCGCTTCCTGACGCGCCCCCCGCGGCGAGCGTGCCGTTCAGCATCCTGAACCTGGGGCCGGAGACGGTCATCTTCAGCGGCCCGGCGCTCTCCACCGTACAGACGACGGCGCGCTTCACGTTCGGCTCGTCGGCGCTGCTGGTGTCGTACCAGTGCGCGCTGGACAACGACAACTTCGTGGCGTGTGGCACGCCTCGCGACTTCACGAACCTGGCCGAGGGCCCGCACCAGTTCCTGGTGCGCTCCAAGGACCTGCTCGGGCTGCTGACGGACCCCACGCCGGCGACCTACTCGTGGACGATCGACCTCACGCCGCCGAAGACGACCTTCACGTCCACGCCGCCGGCCTTCACCAACGCCCTGATTTCGACGTTCGCCTTCAAGTCCTCGGAGCCGAACTCCACGTTCACCTGCGCGCTGGACAGCGGCCTGGCCCTGCCGTGCGCTTCGCCGTACCTGACGCTCCTGCTGGCGGACGGGCCGCACACGCTGGCGGTTCGCGCCCGGGACGCCGCGGGCAACCAGGAGACGGAGGCCACGACCTACTCGTGGACGGTGGACACGGTGGCGCCGGCGATTCCACGGGTGACGTCGGTGACGCCGGGCGCGACGGTGGCCGTCTCGCCTTCGGAGGTGAGCGGCCGGGGTGAGCCCGGGTCGGTGGTGCGCCTGATGATCGACGGCGTCCTGGTGGGCACGGCGGAGGTGGATGTCGCGGGCCAGTGGACGGTCGCGGTGCCGGGCACGCTGGTGGACGGGGTGCACTTCCTGACGGCGTCGGCCACGGACGCGGCGGGCAACTCCAGCCTGCCCGTGACCGTCGCCTTCACGCTGGACAGCACGGGTGCGGACACGCGCATCGTGGCGGGCCCGCCGCTGTTCAGCCCGAGCAGCAGCGCCAACTTCGCCTTCACGTCGGAGCACGCGGGCGCCACCTTCCGGTGCAACCTGGACGCGCTGTTCGCGACGCCCTGCACCGACCCGGCGGCGTATCAGGGCCTGGCGGATGGCGTGCACGTGTTCAGCGTGTTCGCCGTCGCGCCCAACGGGGTGCCGGACCTGACGCCGGCCGTGCACACCTGGAGGGTGGACACGGTGGCGCCGGTGGCTTCAGTGGTGACGTCGCCGCCGCCGGTGCTGGCCGGAACCGTGGCCTCCTTCGGCTTCGAGGCGAATGAGGTGCTGGCCACGTTCCAGTGCAGCGTGGACGGGCTGGAGTTCCAGGACTGTCTGGCGAACATCACGCTGGAGAACCTGGCTCCCGGGACGCACACACTCCAGGTCCGCGCGGTGGACGCAGCCGGCAACGTCGGCGCCGCGGCGACCTACACGTGGGAGATGACCCCGGCCGGCGGTGGCACTGACGGCGGCACCGGCGGCAACACCGATGGCGGCACCGGCAACGGCGGCAACACCGATGGCGGCACCGGCAACGGCGGCAACACCGATGGCGGCGGCACCACGGACCCGGGCCCGGGCACCGGCGGTGGTCAGAATCCGAACGACCCCGGAGTGATTGGCGGCACGCCCTACGACGAGATGCTCGGCGGCGGACTGGGATGCGGCGCCACGTCCCCTGCTCCGGCCATGTGGGTCGGCGCGCTGCTCGCGGGCCTGATGGCGCGCGCCCGCCGCCGCAAGTCCTGAGCTTGCTCCCTGGGAGGACGTCTTCAAGCAGCTGCTCCGGGGGCTCCAGCCGCGGACGTTCGAGCACCGGCCCAATTGGCTCCGGAAGGACTGACGGCATTCCCTCCCGCGCGCCTTCGCGGTGACACAAAACGGGGCGCGCGGTGTTCCCCTCCCATCGCAGCAACCGGGAGGGGAACACATGGCAGGTCATCGATTCATCGCGAGCACCCTGGGCGCCTTCGCGCTCGCCGGACTCGCGGGCTGCACCGACACCGCGGCCAACGTGGAAGCCACCGCCGGGCCCGTGACGTCCCAGGCGGAGTTGGCGTCCGTGGCCCAGGCGGCCGCCGGCAGGAAGCACTTCCAGGAGGCCCTGCCCGGCACCAACGGGCGCTCCTGCGCGACGTGCCACGTGTTCGCGGACGACACCGCGCTCAAGCCCGCGCACGTGGAGGCGCTCTGGGCCCGGAGCCCCGCGGATCCGCTGTTCAACCGCATCGACGCGGATGACCCGGCCGCCCCCGTGCCCACCTACGAGCACCTGAAGAAGGGCCTGGTGCGCGTGGTGCTCCCCCTCCCCGCGAACATGGACGTCATCGATGTTCAGGGGAACGTCATCACCGCCCCGGACCGCAAGGTGTCCGTCTGGCGCGGCGTGCCGAGCATCGCCGACACCGGCTTCTCCGGCCCCTTCCAGTTCGACGGCCGCGAAACCGACCTGGTCACCCAGGCCCAGAGCGCCGTCACCAGCCACAGCCAGGGCGGCACGGTGGCTCCGGCCGTGCTCCAGCGCATCGCCGCGTTCGAGCGCGGCGTGTTCAGCTCCCCTCGCGCCCGCTTCGTTTCGGAGTTGCTGGAGCGCGGCTGGCCCTTGAGCGCCATCCCGGATCCGGACGCCCTGCTCCTGCTCGACGCGTCCGAGCGGCGCGGCCGCGACGTCTACAACCTGGCCTGCGAGGCCTGCCACGGCGACCGCACGCGCAACCGCGTCGTGAACCGCGCCACGCACGACGCGCTCTTCTACGCGCTCAAGCCCGACGGCAACATCCAGTACACCGTCACGCCCGGCGGCACGGCCGAACCCGTGCGCGTACCCCGCCCGCACAGCGAGTTCCTCAACGCCGGCTACGCATACATGACCTACCTGGGTCAGCGCGGCGTCGTGCCCCTCTACAACACGTCCGTCGACTTCCCCCAGTACCGCTTCCGCTTCTACACGGACGGCACGCGCCAGCACGCCGTCACGGATCTGCCCCCCATCCCCGTCACCGCGAGCGGCGACCCGGATGACATCAACCCCGCGCTGGATGAGAACGGCGCGCCCATCGTGGGCCCCGCGCTCGCGGCCCAGTGGTACTCCACCGACCCCGGGCGCGCGTTGATCAGCGGAGACCCCGCGGAGTTCGAGTCCTTCGACGTGCCGTCCCTGCGCGGCATCGCCCGCACCGCGCCGTACTTCCACGACAACAGCCACGCCACGCTCGCGGAGACGGTGGACACCTACAGCCGCTTCATCCTCCCGGGCATCCCTTCCGTGGGCGCGCTGCCGGTGCACCCGCCCGAGTTCCCGGGCGGGCCGCCGGAGTCCCTCAGCCCCGCTCAGAAGAAGGATCTGCTGCGCTTCCTCCAGCGGCTGTGAACGCCGCCGCTCAGCGCCGCCACTCCAGCTCCGGCGCCGACACCCGGGGCGGAGGCGGCAGGAAGGTGTGCGCCAGTCCCCGCAGGCCCCGTGCGAAGAACTCCTCGCGGATCCACTGGCTCAGCGCCGCCGCCTCGCCCTCGTGACCCGGCGCCAGCCTGAAGGTCGCGTGCCACTCCACGAAGGTCTGCCCGGTCGCCGTCACCGGCGTCACCCGCAGCTTCGCCACGAAGTCGCGCACGGGCAGCGCGCCCTCCACCATCTCGTACGCGTAGCTGCGCGCATGCGAGTCGTAGGCCAACCGCGCCTCCAGGTACACCTCGCCGTCGCGCGTGGTGAGCCGGCGCAAGGGGCCGGCGGAGTCGGGACGCGTCACCCGCTCGCTGGTGACGACGCCCGGGTGCCAGCGGGGAAGGCTGTCAAAGCCTCCCACGCGGTCCCAGACCACGTCCGCGGGTGCCTGGATGAGTTGACTCGCATAGGCCTCGGCCATCAGTGCCTCAGGTCGTTCGTGCATGGACATGCTCAAGAAGGGGCTCCGCCCCCAGGGCGGCCATGCGACTGGAGGGCGCCCCACCGTCCACGGGCGGGCCTCCAGGCGTAGGGCGTGCCCCTCGGGGAGAGCACGCTCCCCTCAGGCCGTACGGCCCTGGAAGCCCTCGTAAAGCCATACAGTCAACGGACCCGATCCCCCACCGCGTCGCATCGCATTCATGCCGCCCCCCATGTCAGGCATTGAGGCGCGTGATGTGGAGCAACGGCAGCGGAGTCGGAATCGTCCGAAAGGGCTGTTGTAAGCGCTCCGCATCCCGGGTCAGTCTGCGTGTGG
The DNA here is from genome assembly GCF_003612075.1 of Corallococcus sp. CA041A. NCBI lineage: Bacteria > Pseudomonadati > Myxococcota > Myxococcia > Myxococcales > Myxococcaceae > Corallococcus > Corallococcus sp. CA041A. Next base: position 14,758 of record NZ_RAWF01000032.1, on the reverse strand, counting down.
CCCCGCGATCACCGGCCCACCTGGGGGGACTCGCCCCGCGGGGCAGGGTCTGGCGGGATGTGAAGCATTGCCCGGGCATGGCTGTTGAAGGCGCATGGTGCATGCCCCCCCTTCGCCGAGGAGATGCCCGATGACCTCCGCTTCCATCACCGAGTACGAAACGCGCCTCTATTGGCAGGGGGACCGGGGCGCGGTGCTGACGAGCGACCATGCGCCCCCCGTTCCGATTGGCCGCCCGCTGTGCGGCCAGCAAGACGGGCCCGTGGACGGGCGGTGGGACCCGGAGGCACTGCTGGTGGGCGCGGTGGAGGGGCGCACGCTGCACGCGTTCCTGGACGGAGCCCGGGAGGCGGGCGTGGGCGTGCTCTTCTACCAGAGCTCCGCCACGGCCCGGCTGGTGAGCGGGAGTCCTGACGAGGCCGCCCACTTCACCGACCTCATCGTCCGGCCGCACGTCGCCGTGGGCAGTCCACGGGAGGCGGAGGACGCGCGCCAGCTCTTCGCCCGGCTGCCGGCGCGATGCTTCCCCAGCTCCATGCTCCAGCTCACCCCGCGCATCGAGCCGGTGGTGGAGGTGTGGGCCCACGCCCGTCGCGAGGACGCCACCGCACCTGTCGAAAACCAGGCACCCGCTCCGGGAGAGGCGGACGCGGCGGTTCCCTGGGGGAGCGGCATGCGCAGTGTGGAAGCACATGCCGACGAATCCACAGACGAATCCGCCCACGAAGCCGGTGAAGGAGCCGGAACCGAAGCCCACGCCTGAAATTGATCCGCCCCGGCCGCCCGTGCCGGAGAAGGATCCACCTCCGGGCGAGCCCAAACGCCGGGAACCCCCTCCGCCCCTACAGGACCCGGAGGTGGAGCCGGGCATCCAGGACCCACCGGCGCATGACCCCAACCATCCGGGGCCGCCGACCATCATCGCGTGACCGCCAGCCCGTGCTGACCCGTACGGCGCGGCGGGAGAGCGCCCGCCCGCCTCGTGGCTCTCCACAACATTGACATACCGGCAGTCCATTCTTGTTCACTTGAAGAGAATGGCTTGCACCCCGTCCTGGACCTTCGTCCAACGTCTGCGTTGGACGGTTCCAGGAAGCAACGCAAACAATGCATTCAGGATGCAGGAAACCATAGACTGATGCGCGTTCGCCGCGCGCCATGTCCACGCTCCCTTCGACGTCCACACCGCTCCGGATCGCCGCCATCGCCACCGCCTGCGCGGTGCTCATGGGCCTGGTCGCGGCCTGGAGCGAAAGCCAGTCAGCGGGTGTCCGCATCGCCCTGCTGGTGGCGAGCGCCTTCGGACTGGCGGTGGCGGGCGCGGTGGCCGCTCTTCGCGCGGTGGCCCGGAGTGAGCGTGACTGCGCCCGGCTGCTCGACAAGGCGGATGACGCGCGGGCGCTGCGCGACGCGGTGATGGACATCACACCGGTGGGCTTCGCGTTCTACGACCGCGACCTGCGCTACGTGCACGTCAATGCCGCGCTCGCCGCGATGAACGGCCTGCCGGTGGAGGCGCACCTGGGCCGCCATGTCTCGGAGGTGCTGCCGGAGCTGGGCACGATGCTCGCGCCCCGGCTCGCCCTGGCGCTGGAATCCGACGCGCCCGTGCAGGACCTCGGCCTCCAGGTGGAGACGCCCGCCGCGCCCGGCGAGGCGCGCTTCTGGTTCGGGAGCTACTCGCGCGTGCGCGGCTCCGGCGGCGCGGTGCTGGGCGTCATCGCGTCCCTGACGGAGGTCACCGAGCGGGTGCGCGCGGAGGCATCCCTCCAGGAGCACGAGGGGCGCCTGGACGTGCTCACCCGATCGCTGCCGGACTACCTGTGGGGTGGGAAGCTGCGGGACGGCGTGTTGCGGGACTTCTACTGCACACCTGTCGTGGAGCGCACCACCGGCTATCCGGCCAGCGCCTTCACCGGCGGCGGCCGCGAAGGCACGCCCTCGCCGCTGTGGGCGGAGATGATCCACCCGGAGGACCGGACTCGCTACCGCGAGTGCATCGAGTCGCTGGCCCTGGCCCCGAGCACGGAGGTGGAGATCGAGCACCGCATCATCTGCGCGGACGGGCGCGTGCGCTGGGTGCGCAGCCGCGCCGCGGCCTCCGGTCTGGATGCCCGGGGTGGCGTGCACCTGGGCTGCGTCGTCACGGACGTCACCGACCGGCGGCTCGCGGATGAACTGCGCCAGCGGTTGAACGACAGCTTCCGCCGCTCCGCGACGGAGTGGCGCCGCACCTTCGACGCGGTGTCCTCGCCGCTGCTGGTGCTGAGCGCGGACGGCATCATCCACCGGCTCAATGAAGCGGCCCGCGTGCTCTTCCAGGAGGCGGACCCCTCCGGCCAGCCGCTCTGCGCGACCGCCAAGGCGCCGCCCTGGTCCAGCGCGGGTCCGCTGGTGGAGGAGCTGCGCGCGACGCACGGCAGGACCCGCCGCGAGGTGCACGACGCGGAGTCCGGGCGCACCTGGGAGGTGTCGGCCGCCTGGGTGGACGAGAAGGCCAGCGAGGACCCTCGAATCATCCTGGTGGCCACCGAGGTCACCCGGCTGTTGGAGCTGCAGGCCCACGTGCGCCGCGGTGAAACGATGGCCGCCATGGGCGCCATCGTCGCGGGCGTGGCCCACGAGGTGCGCAACCCCCTCTTCTCCATCTCCGCCGTCGTGGACGCGGTGGAGGCCACCTACGGCGCCCAGCCGGAGTTGAAGCCCTACCTGGAAGTGCTGCGCGGCGAGGTGCGCCGCCTCACGCACCTCACCCAGGAGCTGTTCGAGTACGGCCGCCCCACGCGAGGCGAGTGGACGGACGGCGCCGTGGGCTCGGTGGTCTTCGAAGCCCTGTCCGCCTGCACGCTCACGAGCGACAAGGCGGCCGTGACGCTCGAGCGCGAGGTGTCCGACGCGCTGCCCCAGGTGCGCATGGACGCGCGCCGCCTGTTCCATGTCTTCCGCAACGTGGTGGAGAATGCCGTGCAGCACTCCCCCCAGGGCACTACCGTTCACGTGACGGCGGAAGCCGTGGAGGAAGCGGGGCGCCCCTGGGTGCGCTGCACAGTCCACGACGGAGGGCCCGGTTTCAAGAGCGAGGACCTGCCCCACGTCTTCGAGCCCTTCTTCAGCAAGCGTCGAGGAGGGACCGGGTTGGGTCTGTCCATCGTCCAGCGCATCCTGGAGGAGCACCAGGGGCGCATTCGCCTGTCCAATCACCCCCAGGGAGGCGCGGAGGTGACCATCCTGCTGCCCGCCCTTTTCCCCGCCGTTCACACCGGCCCAACTCCGCAGTCACAGGTGTCATGACCCGCACCCGCATCCTGCTCGTGGACGACGAGCCCGGCGTCCGTCTGGGTATGAAGGGATACCTCACCCAGCATGGCTTCGACGTGGATGAAGCCACCAGCGTCGCCGAGGCCCAGGAGGGCTTCCGCTCACACCGGCCCGACGTGGCCGTCATCGATTACCGCCTGCCGGACGGCACGGCGCTGGAGTTGTTGCCCCGGCTCAAGGAGATGGACGCGGCGGTGCCCCTGGTGGTGCTGACCGGGCGCGGCTCCATCGAATTGGCGGTGCAGGCCGTGAAGGAAGGCGCCGAACAATTCCTCACCAAGCCGCTGGAGCTGGCGGTGCTCAAGGTGGTGCTGGAGCGGCTCGTGGCCCAGCGCCGCGAGCGGCAGCGGCTCCTGGCGGACCGCTCGCGCGCGGTGCGCACGCAGGTGGACCCCTTCCTGGGCAACAGCCTCGCCATCCGCGCGCTGCGCGACCAGGCGGAGCGCGTGCGCGAGAGCGACAGCCCGGTGCTCGTCACGGGCGAGACGGGCAGCGGCAAGAGCGTGCTCGCGCGCTGGCTGCATGAAGGCGGGCCGCGCAAGGAGTCCCCCTTCGTGGACCTGAACTGCGCGGCGCTGTCCAAGGACCTGCTGGACTCGGAGTTGTTCGGCCACGAAAAGGGCGCCTTCACCAGCGCGGTGGCCGCGAAGCCGGGCCTGCTGGAGGTGGCGGACCGGGGCACGCTGTTCCTGGATGAAGTGGGCGACATGGACGTGGCCGTCCAGCCCAAGCTGCTCAAGGTGCTGGAGGAGAAGCGCTTCCGGCGCCTGGGCGACGTGAAGGACCGGCGCGTGGACGTGAGGCTCGTGGCCGCCACGCACCAGGACCTGCAGCTGGCCGCGCGAGAGAAGCGCTTCCGAAGCGACCTGTACTTCCGCATCAGCACGCTCATCCTCCACGTGCCGCCACTGCGTGAGCGCGCGGAGGACGTGCCGGTGCTCGCGAGCCACTTCCTGGCGGAGATGGGCGCGCACCGCGGCCGCGGCCAGGTGGAGCTGGAGCCCGACGCGGAGCGAGCCCTCATGGCCTACAGCTGGCCGGGCAACATCCGCGAGCTGCGCAACGTGCTGGAGCGCGCGGTGCTCTTGTCCGGCACGTCGCGACTGTCGCGCAGCGCCCTGCGCTTCGAGTCCCTGCTCCCTACGGAGGAGCCGCTGGGTGAGGACCTCACGCTGGAGGAGCTGGAGCACCGCCACATCGAGCGCGTGCTGGCGCGCGAGGGCGGCCACGTGGAGCGCGCGGCGACGAAGCTGGGCATCTCACGCAGCTCGCTCTACGCGAAGCTCAAGGGCTGGCAGCACAAGGGAGGCTGACGGTCACGAAAGAGGGTACGGGTTCAAGTCCCGTACTCCTCGCCACTAAAGGCCCGGCACATTCAACCGGTGAGTGTAAAACCCTGAGTTCGTCCCGGTTGAGAGGTTGTCAGCATGAAAGTAGCAAAGAGGAGGGGGCTCACGCTGAGTGAGCGTGCGGAACCGTGGAGATGGTGGAGGGAGAGACTCCACGAAACCGGGGCAACTTCAAATGCGCGCTGATGCCCTCTTGCTGGCCCTGGTGCTGATGGCCTCGGGATGCGCCTCTATGCCACAAGCGTATGAGCGCCGCCGAAGCTTGAGCCATGCGCCGAGAGAGGACTCCTCGCCCGCGTGGGTGGAGGCTCCGAACGATGACCTCCCGCGCGCCTGGAACGCTCTCCCCAGCGTCCTCTCCGGGCCCGAGCAACGGCTCCTGCGCCGCCAGCAGCCGCGTGACGACGTGACCACCGTGGGAGACAGCGCTGTCAGGGGCGGGAGCCGGAGCAATGCATTGACGCGGCAGGCAGTCCTCGACGCGACGAAAGACGTGAAGGGCTCCTTGCGCAGCGTCGAGGCCGCGTTCACCAGGCTGGCGGCCCGCCCTCCGGACCTCTGGGGCTTCAGCCTCACTGGCGTCTTCACGCGCTACCTCGACCAGGGATCCAAGCAGGTGACGTGGCTTCATGGCGCGCTTGGGAGCGCCACCACGTTGACGGAAGCGGCCTCGGAAGTTGGCGACACGGACATGGAGCTGGGCCTGCTTCGCATGACGGGATCAAAACTCCAGGCGGCTCAGTTCGGGACGCTCCTGCTGGCCACCTGGGTGGACTTCCTCCACCTCGCGGACGCCATTCTCAGAAACTGCCCCATGTGCAGCGCCGAGAAGCTCTTCGTGGACCTTCATCGCGTGCAGGGGTTGATGGAGCCCACGCTGACGGACCTCGCCTCACTGGACCCGGAGCGGGTGGAGGCAGCGACCACCGCGATGCCGGAACTGATGGGGAAGCTGACGCGTGAATTCGACACGTTCCAACGGGAGACCCGCGAGACCATGAAGTTGGGCGGGCGGGTCATCGCGGCCATGCAGGCGGTGGAGATGGTCACGATGATCTCCACGATGAAGATGGCCATGCCACGCGTGCCGCCCTCGGCCCCTGTGACGCTGGGCGTGGGCCTCGTAATGAGCTCGGGAGGCGTCATGGTGGGCTCGCGGCTGGTGGTCTCCGCCGAGTGGGTGGAGATGATGCGAAGGCTCGTGCAGGCGGGCGTCATCTCCGTGCCTGCCGCCGGCGCGGCCGTCCTCATCCAGGGCGGACAGGTCACGATGGCCCAGGCGCACCAGGACTTGCCCAAGGGCGTGCGCGATGCGCTGGGGGACAGCCCGGAGGTTCGCGGCATGCAGGTGACGGGCAGGACGGGAGCGGGCATGTCGGATGCGCCCAAGCACCATGTGCTGCCGCAAGAGCACCGCGGATGGTTCGAGCAGCGCGGCTTCAAGGGCGACATGGACATCGACCAATTTTGCGTCCGGATGGAGCAGGCCCACCACGAAGCCATTCACGGTGGGGGGAACTGGAAGCTGGGACGCACATGGCCCGGCGAGTGGAATCGGCTGATCATGGAGGCTCTGCACGAAGCTGAGATCACGGCGGGCCGGAGGTTGACGCGGAATCAGGTCCTGGACATCGTCGTCGAGCGTATGAAGGTCTACAGAGTCCCAATCACGTTCACGAAAGGGAGGAGCCGATGACCGACGGACGTTCATGGCGGGAGAACTGGAAGGCCCGCTTGTATGAGCGCGTCCGCGAGCGGGGCTACGACTCAGTCACGGCTTTTGCCGAGGCCCGGCCCACCGCATCGTTGGTGGCGCTGGCCGAGGAGCTGGGTCCGGACGACGTTGCCGGAATTCAGGTGTACGATGGATTGGTGGCTGAAGCGGTGCGAAGTAAGCAAGTGACCCGCTTGGTGCGGGGACAACTTGTGCGCGAGCTGTGGGGGAGCATCCCTGATGGTTGGCCGGCCGTGTTGGATGACGACAACCGATTCAAGGTTGCCAAGGCGGTTGGCCCCTGGATTGCCTATACCCCAGACACGCATAAGGAGCGCGCACGCCAATGCAGGACGTCGCTCCTCGCCAATCCGCCCCCTGCTGGCTGGCGTCCACTCGGCCCCGACGACGAGCTTCTCCGGACGCTCCTCCCCGACGAGGAAGCCTGACCGGAAGCAGCGGCCCTTCGAGTCACAGTGAAGGAGCCGCCGTTGGCCAACGGGTTCAGGTCCCGTCCTCATCAATGTGTCTGGCTTGGAGCGGACTTCGCCACTGAGAGACCCTGGCGGCGGATCAACTCGTCCAACTCGAAGCGCGTCACGGATCACCTGCTCAGCGATGCTCGGCATACGCAATGTGCTCCTTGACCGGACTCGAACCATGTCTTGAACGGCCCTGAGGATAAACCCTCGACGGCACCGCGGTCCCGCCCCATCGCCTTGCGGCACAATGCCGTCCAGAGGCATGAGGAAGAGGCCGCCCGGCGTCCGCGCTTCCGTTTTCGAGACGCTTTTCATCTCAACTTGAGACAGCCGAGACACGCTCGCGCCCCGGCTTCGTGCTCGTGGCGGCGGCGCGGTTCGTGCTCTTGCCTCCGGTGAAATCCAGCCCGGGGCGCACCGAATGAATCACTTCCAGGACGGCACGAAGGACCCGGCGAAGGTGCGGGTCCTCTTCGTTGCCTGGTTTCTCCGCGAGGACCGGCGGTGGCTGGGCGCGTTCCTCCCGCCAGAGCGCTTCGAGTGCTCCTACGTGGGCCTGGAGGAGGCTGTCGACTCGACCCGGAAGCGCACGCCCTGGAAGAAGTGGTGGCAGTTCTTCCGCCTGGCGCTGAAGGCCCGGCGGGAGCTGGCCCGGCATCCCCAGGATCTCATCGTCACGGCCTTCCCACAGGTGGGTTTCACCGTGGGGCTGGTGAACCTGCTGACCTTCGTGCGCACCCCGCACGTCATCTGGTACTTCAACTGCGGCCATGAGTACCGGGGGCTCCGCAAGTGGCTGTCGCGGCTCGCGTACCGGGGCGTGGACCGGTGCCTCGTCTACACGCGGCACGAGCGCTCGGTCTATGCGCGCGTCTTCGCCCTGCCGAAGTCCCGCTTCCAGTTCACGCACCTGACCGGCGCGGAGCTGAAGGCGGAGGACTTCCGCGGAGCGCGTGAGGACTTCGGGCTGGCACCGCGCTACATCGCCGCGCTGGGCTCGTCGGGCCGCGACTACGGCACCCTCCTGCGGGCCGTCGAAGGCCTGTCCATGCAGCTCGTCATCGTCGCGCACCCGCATGCGCTCCCACCCGGGCCCGTGCCTCCGAACGTCAAGGTCCTCACCAGCATCCCCCAGCAGGACTACCTGCGGATCATCGCGGAGGCGGAGCTGGTGGCCATCCCCGTCAACAACCGAGAGACGGCGAGCGGACAGATGACCTTGATCCAGGCCATGGCGCTGGGCGTTCCCGTGGTGGCCACGCGGTGCATCGGGACCGAGGACTACATCCGCCACGGAGCGAATGGCTGGTTCGTCGAGATGGGGGACGTGGAGGAGTGGCGACGCACCCTGCGCTCCATCCTGGACGACCCCGAGGAGCGACAACGGCTGGCCACCGAGGCCCTGCGCTTTGCCCGGGAGCGCTTCACGGACCGGACCGGCGCCCGCGTGCTGGCGGCGCTCGCCGAGGAACTGTCCACGCCCCCTGCAATTCATTACAACCAGGCACGCTCCTCGACAGCGACACCAGAATCAGACGCCGAGCATTCCAACGACAGACGCATCTGAGTATGATTGCGCGGCAACCTTCACGGAGGACGCATGCGCACGTTCCTGATTGGCGGTCTGCTGGCGATGGCTGTGGGCTGTGGCGGTCCCATGGAGCAGGAGGAGGAGCCGAACCTGACCTCGCAGGAGGCGCCGCTCCCGGACTGCGCCACCAGCCCGACCAACGTCAGGACCTACTACGACGCCAACAACTGGGTCATTGGCGAGCGCGGGTGCGACTGCGGGGACTGGATCCACTGGGGGCAGATTTCGAGCATCTACGACATCCGCACCTCCTGTTAGGCCCTCCGCGGAGCCGCTGCGGATGTGGACGACGAGCGTGCCGCAACCGCCAACCCCGCAACGCCCGTTGTTGCCTGTCAGGCAACTGTGGCCTCCCAGGCAACGACAGACGTCAATCCATGCCCTGAAGAAACTTCGCCTGGGGTCATGGCGATAAAGACTTGTTGTAGTCCGCACTCCGCGGCTCGACACTTCGAGGCCTGGAAATGCCTGTGTTTCATGGAGCCCGTCGGCTCGCGTTGTGCCTGCTCACGTTCGTCCTCGCCTGCGGTTCCACCGAACCCGATCCGAAGCCTGGGGAGGACGACGACAGCGACAAGGTCGCGGCGCTCACCCTCTCGCCGAACGGGGCGACGCTCCTGGTGGGCGAATCGCTGACCCTGGCCGCCCAGGCGCTCGACGACAGCGGCCACGCGCTCCAGAACTTCCAGGTGACCTGGTCCTCCCAGCTGCCCGCGTACGCCACGGTGGCCGGCGGCCGGGTGACAGGCGTGGCGCCGGGCGGCTCGGTCATCACGGCCAAGGTGGGGTCGGTGAGCACGACCCTGACGGTGATCGTGATGCCGGACGACGCGTCCCGTCCGTCCAGCGACGAGGTCCTGGCGTCCGCGCATGAGGCAGGCCTCATCAACGACGAAGAGCTGCTGGCCTACCGGGTGTACGCCGCGTTCAGCGATCCCCGGCTGCCCCTCCAGTACAAGGCCCGCGTCGAGCCGGCCTTCGACGTCACCCCGCTCGAGGAGCTTCACGCGCGCTTCGATGACCTCTCCGCGCCGATGCAGGACGCGCTCGGGATGTACATGCTGCGCCCGGATGACCCGGGGAGCTGGCTCAACACGCCCCTGCCCGACGCCCGGCTGAGCAGCATGAAGCGGCCCTCCTGCAAGCCCAGCTCCGACGGGTGGTACTCCATTTCGCCGTCCTACGCGAAGGTGAAGGTCTGGTTCGAGTTCGCCATCGCGGGTCAGCGCGAGCAGGCCGCCCTGCTCGATAACGCGATCGAGAATGAGATCTGGCCGAAGCTGATGGCGCTGGGCCTCAAGGAGCCCCTCACCGACGGGGCCTACAGCTGCAACGGAGGAAGCGCCCAGCTCGATCTTTACCTGTCCCGCAACATGAACGGCCGGGGATTGACCCTCCCGGAAGGCTTGGACAACACGCAGGCCGCCACCTACATCCTGCTGTGGGATGGGCTTGGCGATGACGAGCTCAAGGGTGCGGCGGCACACGAGCTGATGCACGCCATCCAATGGTCCTACAAGACGAAGGGCCCGCAGAACAGCTACGGATGGATCCGCGACGCGACCGCGAACTGGGCCATCGACCAGGTGTATGGACAAGCGCCGCAGCTCGAGCACGACTACGCCGATTGCTTCATGAGCAGCCCTGACCTGTCCCTGGAGGACCGCTCCCCGGGCCACTGCAAGTCGCCGGCGGCGGGCCCGCTGGCGGCACGCGACTACGGCGCCTACCTGTTCTTCCAATTCCTGGCGAAGAAGCACGGCCCGAACGTCGTGGTGGCGGCGCTGGAGAAGCTGACCACGGAGACCTCCAGCCTCACCGCGGTGGACTCCTCCGTCCCCGGCAAGCTGGAGAAGACCTGGCCGGATTTCGCGAAGGTGCTCTGGAACCAGGCGCCCATCGACGCCAAGGCGGAGTCCTTCGCGAAGTGGGACCAGCTCACGGAGAAGGTGAAATCCCACGCGATCAAGGGTGACCTGGCCGGCGCGCCCGAGCACAAGGAAGAGCTCCACGACGAGCTGAAGAACCTGTCCAACCACTACGAGCACTTCACGTTCAGCGACCCGAACACGCGCTCCCTGCTCTTCCACAACGGGTGGTTCAAGAACATCACCGAGTCGAAGGATCCGGTGAAGGTGCTCGCGCTCTGGAACGACGCGAGCGGGACGTGGCACGAGGAGGACTGGAGCGATTACGAGTACGTGGGCCTCTGCCGTGACATGAAGTCGCAGCGGGCACAGGACCTGATCATCATCACCAGCAACGCGAAGTTCGAGCCCGGAGGCGGCGGGAGCCTGAAGGCGGCGAAGACGCCCTACCTCAAGCGCAGCAACGTGGGCTGCTGGAAGTACAAGGGCACCACGAAGGCGGTCCTGCAGGGAGCAGGCTGGTCGGGCCGGGGACATATCCTGGACGCGAACGTGGAGTTCCAGGTGCTGGGAGCCTTCGCGACCTCGGACTACGACCATCCGAACCTTCCGCACACGAAGCGGCTGGGGGCCTTCATGATCATGCCGGTCAGCGGCGACTTCACGCTCGACGTCGACTACAACTCCGGAGGCTGCCGGTACACGCACGGGCCCACGAAGTACGCGATGGTCGCGAATGGAGGGGTGATGTTGATGAACCCCTTCAACGAGTTGAAGTCGCCGGATCCCGACACCCAGGACTGGCTGTCGCACGCCTCGCGCTCGTACACGTCAGCGATTGGTGATGGACGCATCGTGGATCTCGCCGTCAGCGGTGGCCCGGACTGCCGGGGTCCGGAGAAGGATGCCCCCGGGAACATCCTCTTGACGGACACGGGTTCACCGCAGCTCGCGAAGCCCAATGGCGAGCTGTCCGGGACGTTCCCCTACGCGGACGCCGTCTTCACCTGGACGCTGCAGCCGCAGAGCGAACCCTGAGGCTTGGGGGCTCCCGCGGGAGCCCCCTCTCGAACGCGGCATCCCTGCTCAAGGGTCGTACAAATAGGCCCAGTTCAGCTGCGCTCCGGAGCCGATAATGGTGTTCAGCGGCTGATAAGCATTGAAGTTCTCGTGAGGGTTGCCGTAGCAGAGGTTGGCGGTGCAATACAGCAGACTGCCCGGGTGGCTGCCCGAATAGAGGCTGCGGACAGCCCCCGCCCACGTCAGTATGCGGGTGCCGTCAAAGCGCCGGATGATCGTTCCCAGGTTCAGCCAGCCTTGATAGGCCCCCACCTGCTTGTAAAGACAGAGCTGATTGCCCTGACGCGACGTCTGGTCGAAGAGCCAGAGGCTGGAGCCAGCACACCCACCATCCACGACCAGATCATCCAGGTCCTGCTGGGTGACGCCATCGCCACGGCGCTGGAAAAGCGCCTCGCGGGCCGCGACCTGGGCCCGCTGCTCCTCCCGGGTGATGAACTTCGTCTCCTGGGACAGCGTCCCATCCGGGAGCTGCCGGAGGATGGTCTGCGAAACGAGCCCGTCCTCCTGCCCCTCGGGAGCCTGCGTCAGCGCGTCTTCGGGCTCTCCTCCACATCCCATCAACAGACCGACTGCACAGACGACCGTCCACGGGTTCAAGCGCTGCATCATCGCCTCCTGGGTCCGGGTTGCGCGGATACTGCTCAAGCCAGTCTAGCATGTCTTTGAGAGAATGGATTCACGGCGTTCCGGATGACTGCGAAGGTGGCCTCGGGGCTCACTTCCTCTCCGATCTCCAGACACTGAGCCGCTACCACCTGCTCCACCTTCGGGTTTACGCGTCTCGAGCGCGCGTGAGACAAGGCCCCATGCCTGATTGGAAGCGGCTGCAGCAGCTCAACGATGGGGAGCCCATCTGGTACTCGGATCCCCAGCTCGACACGAAGGACGAGGTCTGGCTCTACAACAAGGGCGGCGCCCTGCGCGTCTGGAGCGAGCGTACGCTCGACAAGGGGGACCCGAACGTCTTCAAGGGGCTCGCGCCCGTCGAGCGACGGCACACCCTGTACCGGCTCAGCACCCTGCTTCACGTCGATGTCGAGGTGCGTGGCGCGCAGTCGCTCGTCTGCCGCGGGACGCTGAACGGCGCGCACCTCGTCTCCCGCATCGAGACCTTCCGCGTCGAAGCCCTGCTGGCGCGCTACCGCAAGCTGGGCTTCAAGGACGGCGCGCCGTGGAACGCGACGAAGAAGTTCGTGACGCGCCGCCAGTATCACCGGGCTCCGGACAAGTACTGGGAGGTCTGCGTGGACGGCGAGCATGTCTTCGAGGACTCCTCGGAGCAGACGACCCTCGCGAGCCGTGAAGCCGCCCTTGCCCGGGCCGAGCAGCGCGTTCGTGCCAAGGAGAAGGCGGGCTTCGTGCTCCACAACATCGAGCTCACCGAAGCCAGGTTCTCCAATCAGGAGCCCAAGCCCGCCCCCGGCGCGCCCAAGCGTGCGCCCCTGCCCAAGGGGCCCTCCTTCCCGAAGCCCCAGGACGCCTTCGAGGCTGTCGACGTGGCCATCGCGCTGCTGAAGGACCTGCACGAGCGTTTTCCCACGGGTCACTTCGTCGCGGAGCAACTCGACGCGGAGAAGGAGAAGAAGCGCATCGCCACGGCCGAGGAGCATGTGTCCTTCTTCAAGCGCATGCACAAGGCGCGCATCGGTCGTTGGAGGACGGCGAAGCCAGGCAAGCCGAAGAAGCGTGAGTCCAGTTGGGATTACTTCCTGCGCGTGTATGGCTCCATCACCTGGATTGTCGGCAGCAGCGCCGACCAGGATCTGCCCCTGTTCCTATGCGGCAATGTCACCGGCGGTGGCTGGAGCTGCCTGGAGGTGGCGGAGGACCTCTACGCGATGGATGACCTCGTCGAAGCCACTGGCAACACGGACCTGGAGGACCTCGTTGTGTTCCACGGCGGGTGGCACACCTCCAGGTCCTTCGCGTTCGACCCCCGCGTGGGGTCCGCCACGGGCGAGCTGGCCATCATCCCGTTCGACGAAGGCATGGAGAAGCTGCCCAGGCCCATGAAGCGCGAGCGCGTGCAGCCCTTCGGCCTGTGGCTCCACAAGCGCGTCACCCAGCTCGTTCGCATCGCGGAGCGGAACCTGCACGAGGCCTAGAACGCGACCTGGAACCGGGACATCACGACGTTCTCGGCTTCCCTGTCACCTTCCAGCGCCCCGCCCACGTAGGTCGTGTGGTGGTAGTTCAACGCGAAGCTCACTCGCCGGTTGAAGGCGAAGCGGGTGGCGACGCCGAAGCCCCGGGCCTGGCTCACGGAGCGGGTGGGGTCCGCGAAGATGGGGAACGCGTCGTCGTCCATGTCCAGGCCCTGATAGCGCACGGAGATCTCCAGCGCGCCGCCCTTGCCTGTCTTGGGGTTGAAGGGCTGGTGGGGCTTGGGGCCCGTGAACGACGCGTCCCCGCCCAGCACATACGACGCATACGCCTGCCACGCGTGGTGGCGCAGGCGCGCGCGCTGGTCACCGACGCTCACCTCTTGTGACGACAGGACGTACTCCGCCAGGAGCCCCACCGGGCCCCAGTAGAAGTAGCCCTGGGGCGACAGACGCACGTGCTCTCCGTCCGCGACGACGGTCGGTCCAGTGGTTCCGTTGTTCAGGAAGCTGAAGATGATCTCCTGGCCGGTGCTGCGCTGCGGCACCAGGACGGTCGTGGAGGTGTTGGTGGAGGGCGTGCCGAACTGGAGGCCCCGGGAGACGGCGACGCCCAGGCCCAGGCCCTGGAGCGCGGAGTCCGTATCGCCCTTGAAGGGCTGGGCGAAGACGCGGGCCACCAGGTCGAAGCTGTCGTCGGTGTTGACGTCGATGCTGGCACCGTCGGGATCGCCGTTGACCACCGCGAACGCATACGAGAGGCGCCCTCCTGCGATGTCGCCGTATAGTTGCAGGCCCGCGTCGCGGATGGGGACCAGGTCGAAGGTGAGCGAGCGTTCGATGAAGGGGACGTCCGTGTTGGCCTGGAGCAACTCCAGCCCGAAGGGCGTCTTGAAGCGGCCGGCGCGCAGGCGCAGCCACTCGACGGGGCGCAGGTCGATATACGCGTCCTGGATGAGCGGCTGATTGACGCCGAAGTCCGGCATGAGCCGGAAGTCCACGAAGCCGAACAGCGTCCCGTCCAGGAAGGGGCGCAGGCGCCGGATGAGGAACGTGTTGTTGGCGCTCCGGTCCGAGTCCGCCACATAGAAGCGGCCGTCCCCCTGGAGCTGTCCGCGGATCTTCAGCACGAAGGCCTTGTCGGCGGTGGAGAAGATGTAGCCCTCCTCGGAGAGCTGGACGCTGGGGGGCTCCGGGGCCTTTTCGGGCTCGGTCGCCTGGGCGCGGGCCGGGGGCGCGGCGAGCAACAGC
>NZ_RAWF01000329.1:0-10098 GCF_003612075.1 Corallococcus sp. CA041A | reverse complement strand
CCAGCCAGGAACTTCTCCCGCCACTCGCTCAGCACCGCTGCCGTGACGCCCAACTCTCGGGAGAGGGCGTCGAGCTCCTCGCCCTTGAGCAGACGGAGCACGGCCTCCTTCTTCCGCTTCGCCGAGAACCGACCGCGCTCTGCCGTCCTGTCCTGCTTCTGATTCTTCACATCCACCTCACGAGGGGGAGGCTATCCCCCAGAAAGGTGTCTCAGGAATCCCTGGGGCGGAGGACAGGTGTGCAGCGAGGAGCACCCCGCCGCCGAGCAGTCCCTCACCGCCGGCACCTGAGCCGCGGTCCGTTTCCTCGCGAGGCCCGGGCTTCATGTCCGGGCCTCGCTGTCGTTCATGTCGTGACACGTACCGGCCGTGCGCTCCGACGGTGAACCACTCCCCAGCCCCCAGGCAGCCAGGCATCCCCCGCACTTTCGCTTGTGTCCGCCTCCCCTGCTCCGTAGGTTGCGGGCAGTTATATGGGCTCCCATACAAATCGACCGTCACCACCCCCGGAGGTATCCGGAGAGGTGCGCGCGGCCATGGACGGCGTGCGGCGGCTGGTACGGCTGCTGCGAGTCTCCGCTCGCGCTTCCGAACGGCTGGTCGGTATCAGCGGCGCCCAACTCTTCATCCTCCAGGAACTGGCGGAGAGCGGGCCCTGCTCCATCAATACGCTCGCGGAGCGCACGCTCACGCACCAGAGCAGCGTGTCCGTCGTCGTCACCAGGCTCATTGAGCAGGGGCTGGTGAGCCGCCGCCGCTCCGACGAGGACGGCCGCCGCGTGGAGGTGGCGCTGGAGCCCAAGGGCCGCGCGCTCATCCGCAAGGCGCCGCCCATGGCCCAGGCCCGGCTCATCTCCGGGCTGCGCGGGATGAAGCCCGACGTGCGCGCGGGACTGGTCCAGGGGCTGGACGCATGGGTGCGCGCCCTGGGGCTCGACGGGGACGTGGCCCCGCTCTTCTTCGAGGAAGAAAACGCGCGCCCTTCGCGGCGCGGAAAGACACAGGAGCACACCGATGAAGAAACCTGATGGGGAACGCATCGAAGAGGGCCTGGGCGAGGGCGCGGAGGCGCGTTCCAGCCTCCCCGTGGCCCCGTCGATGGGCCCCGCGCTCGCCAGCCTGCGCACCCCTCCCGTCTCCGTGTCGGTGGACTCCCGCACCGTGCTCATCAGCGGCATGGCGGTGGTGCTCGCGGTCGTCGCGGGCCTGGTGGCGCAGGGGCTGGGCTCCCTCATCCACTTCGTCACCAACCTGGCCTTCTTCGGGCGCCTGTCCGTGCAGCCGGTGTCGCCCGGAGACAACACGCTGGGCGGCTGGGTCATCCTGGTGCCCGTGGCGGGCGCCATCATCGTGGGGTTGATGGCGCGCTACGGCTCGCGGGCCATCCGGGGCCACGGCATCCCGGAGGCCATGGAGCAGGTGCTGTTCAACCAGAGCCGCATCCCGCCCCGCATGACGCTGCTCAAGCCCCTGTCGGCGGCGATCGCCATCGGCACCGGCGGCCCGTTCGGCGCGGAGGGGCCCATCATCGCCACGGGTGGCGCGCTGGGGTCGCTGCTGGGACAGGTGCTCCACGTCACGGCGGACGAGCGCAAGGCGCTGCTCGCCGCGGGCGCCGCCGCGGGCATGGCCGCCACGTTCGGCGCGCCGGTGTCCGCCGTGCTCCTGGCCGTGGAGCTGCTGCTGTTCGAGTTCAAGCCCCGCTCCGTCATCCCCGTGGCCCTGGCCACCGCCACCGCCACCGGCGTGCGCATCGCCTTCATGGGCGGCGCGCCCGCGTTCGCCATCCCGGACCTGACGACTCCGTCCGGCAGCGCGCTCGCGTTCTACGGCGTGATGGGCCTCTTCATCGGCGCAGCCTCCGTGGCGTGCACGCGCGCGGTGTACTGGCTGGAGGACATGTTCGAGAAGCTGCCCATCCACTGGATGTGGTGGCCCGCGCTGGGCGCCATCGTCGTGGGCGTGGTGGGCTTCGTGTCCCCGCGCACGCTGGGCGTGGGCTACACCAACATCGAGGACATCCTGTCCGGCCGCTTCGTGGGGACGGCGATGCTCGTCTTCTGCGCGCTCAAGTTCATCTCCTGGTCCGTCGCGCTGGGGAGCGGCACTTCAGGAGGAACGCTGGCGCCCATCTTCACGCTGGGCGGCGGCCTGGGCTCCGGCCTGGGGTTGCTGGCCACGCAGCTGTTCCCCAGCCTGGGCGTGGACGTGCGCGTCGCGGCGCTGGTGGGCATGGCCGCCCTCTTCGCGGGGGCGTCACGCGCGCTGCTCGCGTCGGTGGTGTTCGCCTTTGAAACCACGCGGCAGCCGCTGGGCCTCTTGCCGCTGCTCGCCGGCTGCGCGGCGTCCTACCTGGTGTCCGCGCTGCTCATGCGGCACTCCATCATGACGGAGAAGCTGGCCCGCCGAGGCGCCCGCATCCCCACGGAGCTGGGCGCGGACGCGCTGGGGACGGCGCTCGTGCGCGACCACGGCCTCAAGCTCGTGGTGACGCTGCAGGCGGACATGCTCCTGGAAGAGGTGCGCACGTGGCTTGCGTCCGACGCCTCGGGCTCCAAACACCAGGGCTTCCCCGTCGTGTCCCGGGAAGGGACGCTCGTGGGCGTCGTCACGCGCAGGGACCTGCTGGATGGCCTCGCGAGCGAAGGCCGGCGGCTGCGAGACGTGGTGAAGCGGCCGCCCGCGGTCGTCTTCGAGGACAGCTCCCTGCGCGAGGCGGCGGACCTGATGATGGACGAGGGCGTGGGCCGCCTGCCCGTCGTCTCCCGCGCGCAGCCCCAGCAGGTCGTGGGCATCCTCACCCGCAGCGACCTGCTCGCGGGCCACCGGCAGCGGCTGGCGAACGAACGCACGCGGGAGCGCGGCCTGGGCCCCACGCGTCCTCCGGCGCCCCGCCCCGCGTGAGCGCTCCGGCTCAGGTCGTCGCGGCGACCCGGGCCGGACCTGCCTTCGCCTCCTGCTCGCGGCGCAGCGCCGCGAGCGTCTGGCGGATGCCTTCCGCGTAAGGCGTCTTCTGCACCGTGCCCAAGAGGCCGCGCAGCGCGGAGTCGTCCATCAGCACGGGGTTCGTGAGCAGGTAGTACATCTCCACCAGCTCGCGCATGAAGGGATCGAAGAGGCCCGCCAGCCGGACCATCCCCTTCCCCATGGCCATCGTCTTCGGCGCGTGGCCCGTCTGCGCGAACATCTCCTTCACCATCTCGCGCTGCGTGGTGGCGCCCGCGCCCGCCAGGTTCCAGAAGCGGCCGTACGCGCGCGGCTCGTCCATCAGCGCGGTGACGATGGGGCCCACGTCGTTCACGAAGACGAACTCATGCGGCGTGTCCAGCGGCCCGATGAGCGGCGCGCGCTTGCCCTGGTTCGCCGCGACGAAGGCCCGGTACAGGAAGCTGCGCTCCACGCCTGGCCCGTAGAAGTCCGGCAGCCGGAGGATGGTGCCTTTGATTCTTCCCGCGGCGTCCGCCTCCAGCAGCAGGTCCTCCTGCGCCTTGCGCATGCGCCCCTTGTAGGAATTCGGCTCGCGCGGATGGGACTCCGTCACCGTCGCGGTGCGCGGCAGGCCGTAGGGATAGACCGTGCCGATGAGCACCACCCGCTCCACGCCCTCCGCGATGGCCGCGTCCAACGTGCGGCGCATCAACTCCGGGTGCAGGTGGAACTGCCAGTAGTTCACCCCCACCATGTAGATGAGGGTCCGCACGCCCCGCGCCGCGGCCCGGATGGAGGCCGGGTCCTCCGGATTCCACATCACCACCTCCGCTCGCGGATCCGCGCCGAACTCCCTGCGCAGGCTGCCCTCCGAGCGCCCCACCACCCGGTAGGCCCGCCCCTGCGCCTGGAGCGCCCGCGCCACGGACTGACCGATGACGCCCGAGGCGCCGAACAACGCCACCGTTTCCATGTCGCTCTCCCGGAAAATTGAACGGTCGAACTTTTTATGAACACCGTTCGGTGAACGCCGTTCATTTATTGCTGTCCGTTCGTTACGTCAAGGCCTACCCTCGTGACATGGGCATCACGGAGCGCAAGGAGCGACAGCGGGCGGAGCTGCGGGAGAACATCCTCCGGGTGGCTCGCGACATGGTGATGAAGGAGGGGTTCGGGGCCCTCTCCATGCGCAAGCTGGCGGACGCGGTGGAGTACGCGCCCGCGACGCTCTACCTGCACTTCGAGAACCGCGACGCCATCGCACGGGAGCTGTGCGTGCGCGGCTTCCAGGAGCTGCTCGCGGCGCTGGAGCCGCCGGCCACCGTGAAGGAGCCCGTGGAGCGGCTGTCACGCATGGCGGAGGCCTACGTGGCCTTCGGCCTGGAGCGCCCGGAGACCTACCGCCTCATCTTCATGGAGGACCCCAAGCTGTCCGCGGAGCTCTTCCAGGACAAGCAGCACGGCGAGGGCCCCCGGTCCTTCGCACTGCTGGTGAGGGCCTTCGAGGACCTGAAGGCAGCCGGCCGGGCCCCGGAGGCCACTCCCGCGGAGCAGCTGGCGGAGGTCTTCTGGGCGGGGCTGCACGGCATCATCAGCCTCAAGCTCACCTGCTCCGGGTTCCAGGGCTCACCGGCGGAGGCGCTGGCGCGAACCCTCGTCGCCTCGCTGGTGCAGGGCCCGAAGCCCGCGCGGCGCTCCCGGTAGCTTTCGCCTCCACCCGCCGGGTGGCGTCCCGCGGCACGGCGCGGCCACGTGCCCGATACCGTCTTTTTACGTCGTGTATTGGATAGGGCCCTGTTTCATGGGGGAGGCTGGCGGGCGACCGAAGGGCCGCCGACTGGCATCCCGGTAACACGCCGTGTGAAGATTGGACGTCCCATGAAAAGGTCCCTTTCAACCCATCCCGGTGAGTCGGGCCAGGTGCTCGTGGAGTCCGCGCTGGTCATCCCGGTGATGGTGTTCCTCATCCTGGGCATCCTCCAGCTGGGGACGCTCCACCACGCGCGGCTGATGACGGAGTACGCCGCGTACCGGGCGGCGCGCGCGGGCATCGTCAACAGCGGCGACTGCGAGATCATGAAGAAGGCCGCCTACGCGGCGGTCCTGCCCACCCTGGGCCCCCCCAGCTCCGGCGGCAAGGGCCGGGTGGACACGCTCATCAACGTGGCGAAGGTCCATGACGCGTACACGGTCGGAAGCCAGGCCGCCCAGAACCAGCGCTTCCAGCAGGTGGACCTGGAGCGCGTGCGGGTGGAGGTGACCAACCCCCGGCGCAGCCAGCTGCCCACCCTCTTCGCCTCCTACGGCTCACACATGCAGGGCCTGGAGGTGGACTACGACGACATCCGCAATGCGCAGGTCATCGAGGCCAACCTCCTCACGGTGCGCATCACCTACTTCTATGAGATGCGCATCCCGTTCGCGAACTGGCAGCTGCACGCGTTCTACATGGGCCGCGAGGCGCTGAACGGCCTGGCCATGCGGGGCGTCAACTTCACCACCCAGAAGGTGAACGGCGGCAGCCTCACGGACCACCTGGAGGACGCGGGCGCGGGCCAGAGCCCGGACCACAAGAAGATCCGCACGCTCGCGGACAGCAACGTCTTCGCCATCCCCGTCGTCGCGACCTATTCGATGCGCATGCAGTCCAACCTCCTCAACAGCGGCTCGCACGGCCCCAACGCGTGCGCCGTGGACGGCTAGCGTCTCCCCCGGCGCCGGCCAGAAGGACCCCCTCGATGTTTCGGATTCTGCGGAGGCTGCGGCGCGACGAGCGCGGACAGGCCATGGTGCTGGGGGTGGTGGTCATGCTGGTGCTGGCCGTCACCGTCATGGTGTCGGTGAACATCGGCCAGGGCGTGTACGAGAAGATCAAGCTGCAGGACGCCGCGGACGCGCAGGCGTACTCGCTGGCGGTGAAGGAGGCGCGGGCCTACAACTTCCTCGCGTACACCAACCGCGCGATGATCGTGCACTACTCCGCGATGCTCACGGTGATGTCCTACGTGAGCCACGCGGTGTACCTGGACCGCACCATCGGCGTGGCGGCCAAGTACCTGCAATACATCCCAGGCATCGGCGCCGTCTTCGCCGCCGTCTCCACGGCGATAAAAACGTGGAAGGTGACGGTGGAGACCGTCTCCCGATTACTCATCCCGGTGCTGACAGCGCTCAACATCGCGCTGTGGCTGGCCCAGGAGGCGATGCTGACGGGCACCCTCTTCGACCTCTACACCTCCAAGGGGCACGGGAACGTCATCGAGACGACCGACCCGAAGGCGGTCGTCACCAAGGACATGAATTCAGGGGACTCCTTCACGAAGACCGCCACGGTCTCCGCGTTGTTCAAGAACTCGACCGACATCAACTACTCCAACGCCAAGAACTTCCTGCACGTCCTGGACGACGGCCCCTTCAGCAGCAGTCCCACCATGGGTGTGGACCCCACCGGCATGATGACGCGGGGGAAGCTGGTGACGGGCAACAAGCTGTCGGATCCGAACATGGCCAAGTACCGCCTGCTGATGGGCAACCTGGCCAACGGCGTGCGCCGGCGGTGGACGGCCGAGGGCGAGGGGCCCATCCTCATCGGGCGCAGATGGGAGTTCCGGCTGTGCGTCGTCATTGGCGAGCTGCGCATCCGCAAGACGGCGGACAGTCAAATCAAGAGCTTCGACGAGAACTTCGAGAACAACCGCAAGGATCAGCTCTTCGCGTCGGACGACATCCGCATCGAGGTGCGCCCCACCTGCTTCATCTTCGGCTGGAGCGACGTCTTCCGGCTGCGCTTCCGGGCGGCGGCGGACAACCGGGGCGGCTTCCACCAGGAATACGGCTCCAACAAGACGGATGACCACCACCCCTGGATGGGCATCACGCCGTTCGTCACGTCCGACACCAGCTTCGTCACCCCCCGGCAGAACCACTTCGGCTACCCGTGCAACCTCATCGTCCTGGGCAAGGACATGGGCGCGGACCGCACCGGCAACAAGCCGGTCTACGAGATGGAGAACCTGTCCCAGAACGCGTTCATGGCGGGCAGCGGCAGCGGCGAGTACGACAAACTCCTCAAAGAGAACACCCAAGAGGGCATCCGCGAGTCGTACCTGGACATGACCTGGCGTTACGTGGGCGGCAAGCAGGACGGCTACGCGGCGGACTTCCGCGAGCGCACGGGCGGCATGATGGCCATGGCGGTGGGCCGCGCCATCTACCACCGGCCCAACGCGTGGAAGGAGGAGCCCAACTTCTTCAACCCGCTCTGGACCGCGCGACTGGCGCCCATCAACACGCACTGGGACGAAGACCACCTCAAGTGGATGGTGCCCGCCTGGGAGGACAGCGAATGGCTGCTCAACGGCATCAACTACTGACGCGGCCGGGCCGCCGCGCGGCGCGGGGTTCAGCGACGGTGGAGCTGGCGCTCCTGGCGCCGCTGCTCGTCGTGCTGGTCCTCTGGGCGAACTACTTCTGGGAGGTGCAGCGCGCGCGCCTGAAGATGGCGGAGATGGCGCGCTTCGTGGCCTTCGAGCGCACGGTGCGCCAGGACCTCAACGCCGTCGTCGCCGAGGCGAGGACGCGCTACCAGGACCTGGACGGCTCCACCAAGACGGGCACGCTGGGCACGGCCTACCGCAACGGGCTCACCATCAACGTCCAGGCCCGGAACGCGGAGGCGCCGCTCGAAGAGGTGGGGATGTCCGACATGGGTGCGCAGTCGGGCGTGGGGGGCATCGCGGCCGCCGCGGTCAGCGCGCTGGGCGGCTCGCCGGCGCAGCTGGCCCAGGACATGGGCTTCGACCCCAGCGTCGGGGCGGTCCAGACGGACGTGCAGATCCGCCTGGTCAACCGCATCATTCCCCGGGAGATCGCGCTCTACACGACGGGCTTCGACGGCAATCAGCTGGACCTCAACTTCGAGGAGCACTTCTACCTCTACCACGACACGTGGAGGGCCTGGGGGCCGGGTGAGAATCCCGCGCAGACCTATCCACGCGTGGAGCAGCTCACGCACGACCGCTCGAGCAACATCGTCTACGCGGGCGTGAGCGGCGGGACGCTGAACTCCATCGGGTCGGTGCTGGGCGTGCTGGGGATCGACTTCCCCTTCTCCGATGAATACATCCGCCAGTCCGTGGTCATCCGCGAGGTGCCGGCCGCGGGCAACTTCAACGCGGTCCGGCCCACGCGCACGGTGCCCGGCGACGTGCTCCAGGCCGCCTACTGGCGCAACGACACGAGCTACTGCTACGGCAACTGCGAGCCCAGCGCCATCAATACCAAGCGTGGCCTCTCCAGCTCCACCGGCCGGGATGCCAACTGGCCCATGCGCGCGTACCGGTGCCGGGGCAACTTCTTCCAGGGCGCCACCATCTCCAACGCGCCGGAATCCATCTACACGAAGTCCACCTCCGCGGCGGCGGCGTACTTCCACTACAGCGACGACGCCTGCACCCTCCCATGAGTGGGCTGACGGACCGCACAGGCGCGCTCACGCGCTGGCTGGGCCTGGGCGGACTGCTCGCGCTCGTGGCCACCGCCGTGGTGTTGAAGGATCCGCCGGCTCCGGCGACGGCGCTCCCGGCGAAGCCGCCCTCGCAGCCGGAGGTCGCCCTGCCCCCGGCGCCGCCGTTCCCTGACGCGGGCGTGGGCAAGTTGATGCGCGTGATGCCGTCCTTCCCCGGCGCGGTGATGGTGCCCATGGGCCGGCTGATGACCAATGGCAGCCCCATGGAGATGGGCTACTTCGACACGGATCATCCGCCGGGCGAGGTGCTGGAGTACTACGCGCGGGAGTTCCGGCTGCGCGGCCGCAACATCGTCACGCAGGACGACGGCTCGGGTGGCGGCTCCGTGAACTACTACGACGAGCGGATGGGCGCGCTGGTGGCCGTCACCACCATCCGCGCGGGCGGTGCCACGACGCGCACGCTGGTGTTCCCCTCGCTGGTGGAGGCGCCCGAGGGCATCCACCTGCAGGGGACGGCGCCCGCGTCGCTGCCGCAGCCTCCGGGCGTGGTGACGGTGCTGCGCCTGGACGAAGGCAGCGGCGGCGCCAGCGCGGGCAGCACCACGCTCACGCAGGTGGCGCATGGCACGCCCGCGATGCTCGCGGAGTTCTACCGGGCGCAGATGCCCTCTCGCGGCTACATGCCTTCGGGCGGGCGCCTGGCGAAGGGCGTGGAGCTCCTGGAGTTCGAGCGCCCCGGTGAGCGGCTGTCGCTGACGCTGTCGCCGCTCGACAAGGACGGTCCCCCCGAATCCCTCATCACGTTCGTGATGGAACGTGCCCCTCTTCCCCAGGAGTCGAATCGATGAATGGCTGGTTGTCGCGAGGCTACCGGTGGCTGCGGCGTCCCCGTTCGCGGGGGCAGGCCATGGCGGAGTTCACGGTGTTGCTGATGGTGTTCATTCTCACCGGCGTCTCCATCACCACGTTCGCGCCGGATATGTTCGCGGCGCTCACCATCTACATCCGCGGCTTCTACTGCGTGCTGGGCTACCCCTTCGGCTGAGGCCCCGGCTCAGGGCACAGGCAGCCGGGGCAGCGTGAGCGGCACAACGTCCAACATGGGACGGGCTCCGGTGCCGCTCTTGCGCGCCGTCCAGGTGACCTCCGCGTCGCGCAGGGACTCCACGCCGAACACCGGCACCGTGGCCGCCGTCACCACGGTCACCTGCTCGCCGGACGCCAGGCGGAAGGTCTGCTCCCGTCCCTTGCCAGCGAAGAGGCCGGTGCGCAGGTCGGTGTCGCGCTGGCGGACGGGCGCGCCCCGGAGCGCGGCGTGGTCCGCGACCAGGTCCACCGGGATGGCGACGGGGGTGTTGGGCGGCACGGTGATGGCCAGCCGCTCCACCACGGCGCGGCCGGTACCGGCGCGAGCCACCCAGGCGATGATGAGGGCGCGGGGCGTCGTCTGGTAGTCCAGCTCCACCTGGTAGAGCGTGTCGCGTTCGCGCGGCGTCTCGCCCACGACGGCGGCGCGCACGGGGAAGGTGACCTGCTTCGAACGGACGGTGTATTCCACCCACGTGCCCACGACGGGCTGGAGCTGGCCGTAGAGCAGCAGCGGCGGCACCAGGGCGCGTGCCTCCGCGAGGCGCTCGGGGGCGATGGGCGGATCCTCGGGGGCGGGCGTTCCCGCGTCGGAGGTGGCCACCGTCGTAGTG
>NZ_RAWF01000328.1:0-10107 GCF_003612075.1 Corallococcus sp. CA041A | reverse complement strand
CCCCGGTACGCCCGAGCCAGCTCGCGCAGCGTCACGTCCCCGTTGCCCAGCACGATGCCCACGCCGTAGTGCGACGCGCTCTCCTTGAGACTCTGGAAGCCCGCCTCGCGCAGCACGCGCAGCACCTGCTCCGGCCCCAGCGCGTCCGCCACCCGCACAGCCGGGATGTTGTAACTGGACGCCAGCGCCGCCCGCAGCCGCACCGGGCCGTGCGCGCGCCGGTCGTAGTTCTTCGGAACGTACGCGCCACCCGGCGTCGCCAGGTGAACCTCCACGTCCGCGAGCACGCTCGACGGCGTGAAGCCCTTGCTCAGCGCCAGCCCATAAGCGAACGGCTTGAGCGCCGACCCCGGCTGCCGCAGCGAACGCACGCCATCGTTCTGCCCACCCTTCTCCTCGTCCAGGAAGTCCGAGGACCCCACGTACGCGAGCACCTCGCCCGAGGCATTGTCGATGACAATGGCCGCCGCCTCGCCCACGCGCCGGTGCGCCAGGCCCCGCAGCTCCTCCGTGATGGCCTTCTCCACCGCCGCCTGGAGGGCAGGGTCGATGGTCGTCTCGATGCGCGACGCCCGGTCCAGGCCCAGCTCCGGCAGACGCTGGAGCAGCGCCGTCGTCAGGTGCGGCACCTCGAACACGCGCTCCGGAGGCACCAGATCCAGCGGCGTCTCCTCCGCCAGCCGCGCCTCCTCCTTCGTCAGGAAGCCCTCCACCACCATGCGCGACAGCACGTCGCGCATCCCGGCCATGGCCATCTCCGGCCGTCGGTACGGATCCCTCCGAGCGGGCGACCGAGCCATCCCCGCGAGCAGCGCAGCCTGTCCCGCCGACAGCCGCTCCGCGGGCCGCCCGAAATACCGCCGCGCCGCCGCCTCCACGCCGAACGTGGAGTTCCCCAGCGGCACGCGGTCCAGGTACTCCAGCAGCACCTGCTCCTTGGACAGGTGCGCCGTCAGCCGCAGCGCCCACAGCGCCTCGCCGGCCTTGCCCCACCACGAGCGCTCCCGGGGCACCAGCCTGCGCGCCAGCTGCTGCGGAATCGTGGACGCGCCGGACACGATGCGCCCGGCGGACACGTTGTCTCGCGCCGCCCGGGCCACCGCCACCACGTCCACGCCCGGATGCCACGTGAAGCGTTGATCCTCCGCGGCGATGAACGCCTGTCGCACCTTCAGAGGAATGCGTCCCTCCGGAAGGCCCACACTGCGTCCGTCCTCGCGGGAGAGCACCTCGCGCAGGGCGTGGCCCGTGCGGTCGGTGAGCACCAGCGAGGACAGCGCCTCGCGGGACAACAACGTCCCCGGCAGGGGCCACGCGATGAAGCCCGCGCAGCCCACCACCAGGAGCGCCGCCAGTACCGCAACGGCGCGCACCGTCCCGCGAAGCGTGAGGCGCTTCATCACTTCGAAGCGACCTCGTCCGGCATCAGCACCGGGAAGCGCCCACCCTCGGAGCGGCCGAACACCTCCGGCGCGTACATCTCCTCCGCGTGCGCGGGCTTGAGCAGGAAGTCACCCGGCGTCGTGGCCCGGGCGACGAAGGTCGCCACGTGCACGCCAGGGGGCAGCTCGTCGGCGAAGAACACCACGCGGTCATCCCGCATCTCCGTGTGGTTGAACGGCGACCAGAAGCGCGTCGCCCAGACGTTCTCGGACTCGTCCGTCTCCGACAGGTCCTCCTCGCTCTCGTACTCGTAGCCCTCGCCGGGGCCCTCCTCCTGGCCGGAGCCCGCGGGGCCCGGCAGCCGCGCCGTGCTGGCCAGCGACGTGTCCACCGGCTCCAGACCCGCGGGCAGCGGCACGTCCACCGCCACGAAGTTGCGCCGCATGGGCGTGGCCACGCGCACCCGCACGCGCACCAACTCGCCCGCGCGCGCCGCCTTCGCCTGACCGCCGCCCGTGTACGGCTCGAACCAGCGCTGGACGATGATGCCCCGGTCCATGGGGTCCACCGGCAGCTGCGCCGGTGCGTAGCGCAGCAGCGCCCCGTAGTAGAGGTTGCCCGTGCCGTTCACCCCGAAGGTGAGCGGCTGCGCCTTGTCCGCAGGGCCCAGCTTCTCCACCGGCACCTGCACCGTCTTCACGCCCATGTCGCGGCCCTTGAAGTCGGCGGAGGCAATCACCTGCCCGCCCAGCTTCACCACCGCCTCGAAGGACGGCACGGCCGTCTCCTTGCGGCGCACCACCTCCGACAGCGCCATCAGCGTGAAGGCCGCCTCCTGCGTGTTGCGGAAGCGCCCGTCACCCTCGCGCGCGGACGCCAGGTAGCGCCCCATCTTCGACACGTAGGGGTGGTCCGGCTGCACGTCCACCAGCGTCTGGAGCACCAGCGCCGTGGTGCGCGTGTCGGAGGACCAGAGCGGCGCGTACGTCTTCGCGTCCGTCTCCTGGAAGTGCACGCCCGCCGCGGACTCCTGGGCCTTGTTGAGCAGCTCCTGGAGCAGCTTCTGGCCCTGCGCGCGGTTGCCCTTCCCCACGAAGATGGCGTCCGTCAGCATCGCCTGCGCGAAGAGCGGCAGCTTCTGCCGCTGCTCGAACAGCTCGTTGTAGTACGACGGCCGCGGCGCCCCCATGCGAGACAGCGTGTAGAGCGCGAAGACCCGCGTCTCCAGGCCCGGCGCGTTGCAGCCGTACGCGCACTGCGTGCACACGCCCGCCGCCACCTTGTCCGCCAGGTACTTCTTCGCCTTGTCGAGGACGGCAGCCTCCACCGGGTAGCCCACCTCCTTCGCGCGCGCCAACGCCAGCGTCGCGTACGCGGACGCATACGGCGAGGAGCACTCACTGGAGGCCCAGAAGCGGAAGCCGCCGTCGTGGTTCTGGAGCGCCTGGATCTTGCGCACCGTCGCCGTCACCACCGTGTCCGGATCCAACGTGCCCTGCGTCTTCAGCGCGTCCTCGCTGAGGAAGCCGCGCACGAACGCCTGCTTCTGCTCATCCGAACCACCGGTCCACGCCACGCCGAACTTGCCGGACAGCTCGCGCAGCGCGACGAACGGCACCAGCCGCGACGACATCTGCTCCAGGCAGCCGTAGGGGTAGTCCACCAGCTGGTTCATCGACTCGTCGAACCCGCCCATCACCGTGGAGGACATCGTCAGCGTGAGGCCGCCCATGCCCGGGCGCACGCCGCCCGGCGGCTTGAGCCCCTCCACGCGCTCGCTGGTGGTATCGCCGTAGACCGCCACCGCCTCCATGCCCACGGGCAGCTGCACGGGGATCTTCTGCTCCACCGCGTCCGTCTCACCGCCACCGGCGACGGAGAAGCGCAGCA
Source organism: Corallococcus sp. CA041A (assembly GCF_003612075.1). Classification (NCBI taxonomy): domain Bacteria; kingdom Pseudomonadati; phylum Myxococcota; class Myxococcia; order Myxococcales; family Myxococcaceae; genus Corallococcus; species Corallococcus sp. CA041A. The sequence goes on along the minus strand of NZ_RAWF01000328.1, from coordinate 6,834 downwards.
CCGCGGTGCCCGGCTGCTCGGCCACGAAGGTGAAGCGCACCTCGCGGGCCTTGCCGTCCAGCTGCACCGTCTTCTCCGCCGGCCCCTCCACGCGCACGCCCGTGAGCTGCGCGGTGACCTTGGCCTCCTTGATGGCCGGGTTGGTGGTGTGGATGACCACGCCCGCCTCCGCCTTGTCGCCCACGCGCACCAGCCGGGGCAGCGCCGGCAGCGCCAGCAGCGGCTTGGCCACCTGCACCTTGCTCTCCCCCACGCCGAAGCGGTCCGCGTCCGTCACGGCCACCGCCATGATGCGGAAGGTCGTCAGGTTGTCCGGCAGCGTGAACTCCACCTTCGCCATGCCCTGGTCGTCCGTCTCCACCGACTGGAACACCGCCGTCGTCTTGAAGTTGGACCGGATGCCGGAGCCCGTCGTGTCGGAGCCACCAGAGCCGCCCGGCCGCGAGCCCTTCTCGCCGTACAGCTTGCGCAGCACCAGGTGGATGAGCGGCTCGCCGATGCGCACCGACAGGCCGCGCTCCTGGAACATCGCGTCCAGCGGATCCGGGGCCTTGTAGCCCGTCAACCGCAGCACGCCTTCGTCCACGGCCCAGAGCGTGACTTCGGACTTCGTGCCCTTGCCCGTCGAGTCCTTCACCGCGACGTCCACCGTCACCTTGTCGCGCGGGCGCTTCTCCGGCGCGTCCGGCGTCAGCGCCACCGACAGGCGCTTGGCCTTCTTCTCCACCTTCAGCTGCGTGTAGCCCACGCGAACCGCGGGGCGGCCCGGGTCATCACCGGACTCGATGCCCTTGGCCGCCTCCACGCGGCCGCGCACCAGCACCACGCCCACGAAGACGTTGGGGATGGCGCCCTCACCCAGCGGGACGTCCAGCGCGGTGGCGCTGCCCTTGAGCTTCACGCGGCGCACACTGAGCACGCCCTCGCGCTCCACCGTGAGGATGGCGTCCGCCTGCGGGTACGGGCTCTTCACGAGAATCTTCGCGGTGTCGCCCACGTCGTACAGCTGCTTGTCCGCCACCAGGTCGATGCGGTCCGTGTCGTTGCGCTGCCAGGACACCCAGCCGGAGCCGGTGACGTAGAGCGAGTCACGCGTCGTCGCCTTGCGGCCCTTCGCGTCCGTGGCCACCGCCTCCATCACGTAGAGGCCGGGCTCGGCCGGGGTGAACTTGCACGGCTGCGGCGTCGCCGCGCTCTTCACCGAGCACTTCGCCGCCTCCGTCTCCACCGGTTCCGTGACGGTGAACCACTGGCCGCCATCGCCCTTCTTGCGGATGGACTTCCACTCGCGGCGCTTGATGTTCACGTCCACCGCGACGCCGTCCTGGCGCTTGCCCTCGGGCGACACGGCGACCAGCTCCAGGGCCACCTCCTTGCCGGCCTCCGCGAAGCCGGTGGAGAGCGTGCGCAGGCCCGCGTAGACGTCCGCGGGGTGCACGATGATGAGGTTGCGGTTGGCGACGCGCTGGCGGTTGACGTCCTCCACCTCCGCCTCCAGCGTGTACTCCCACGTCTTGCCACCGGGCGCGTCCGCGGAGCCGACCGCCAGCGCCAGCTGGCCCTGCGCGTCCGTGCGGCCGTCACCGGAGCCGAACGATTCGCTGCTGTGCTCCGGCTGATCATCGTCCCACCACCAGGTGTTCACCCCGAAGGTGAAGGCTTCATTGCCCGGGGGCGTGAAGAAGGAGCTCACACGCTGCACGCTCCAGCGCACCTGCGCGTCGCCCATGGCGCCGCCGAACAGGTAGCGCGCGTCCACGCGGGCGGTGAGCGGCTCGCCGGCCGCGACGTCCTTCTTCGGCACCGCCACGTCCACGCGGAACTGCGGCGCGCGGTACTCCTCCACGCGGAAGGTGCCGCCGTAGCTCAGCGTCTCGCCTCCGACCTTCAGCTTCGCCGCCACGTCGTAGTAGCCGAGCGGCATGTCCTTGCCCAGCTTGAGGTCCGCGCGGAAGGTGCCGTACTTCGTGACGGTGGCCTCCGTCTGGAAGACCTTCTCGCCGCGCGAGCTGGTCACCGTCACCTGCGCCTTCGCGTTCGCGGGCGGCGACTTGAGCACGCCCAGGCGGCGGTAGCGCGCCACGCCCTTGAGCATCACGTCGTCACCGGGGCGGTAGATGCCACGGTCGGCGAACACGAAGCCCAGGCTGTCCGGGACGCGTCCCTCCCACGCGCTCTGCAGCGAGAACGCGCCGGGCGACATGCCGCCTTCCCACGTGGACAGCGTCACGCCGATGTCCGTGTCCTTCACCGCGGACACCATGGCCCAGGGCGTGTTCCAGGTGGACTCGTCCTTGGGCTTGAGCAGCTCCGACAAGCCCGGCACCTTCGCCAGGCCGTTGGCGTCCGTCGTCCCCGTCCAGTGCTCCGTGCCCTGCTTGTCCCAGAGCGTGAGCTGCGCGTCCGGCACCGGAGCGCCCGTCGCCAGCGACGTCACCCACACCACACCGGAGGCGGCGCCCAGCTTCGCGTGCACCGCCAGGTCCGTCACCTGCCCGATGACCCGGCGCGGGTACTTCTGCTTGAGCGACGGCGCATCCAGCCGCGCGAGGAACAGGCCCGTCTTCGCCCCGTTGAACGCCGGGCGCAGGTCGAGCGGCGAGGTGCGCTCCAGGTTGCGCGCGGCCTTCGTGTCCACCGTCGTGCGGTAGGGCTCCGAGGACGGCCACTCGTTGGTGTCGATGAACCGCGCGAGCTCGGCGGGGGACAGCGACCACACCTCCGCCAGCACCTCCGGAACGTTGGTCGTCACCAGCGGGATGGAGCCGTCACCCGACGCCTCCACCAGCGCTTCGCGAGAGCCGGAGTCGAAGGACGGCTCCACGTCCGACAGCTTCACCTGGCCCTGGAAGGCCGGGCCCGTCTGGCCGAAGAGGTCCTTGTACCCTTCCGCGACCTTGATCTTGTACGTGGTGCCGGGGCGGTAGCGGCCGGGCAGCGACACGTAGGGGTTCTTCAGCTCCCCGCCCGACCACGGCATCTGCGTCTGCACGCGCTCCCAGTCGATCTCCGCCTTCGGCTCCAGCGTCACCTTGCCCTTGAGCGAGGCCACATCCAGCTCATTGGACGTGAAGAGGATGAGCGGGCCGTAGGAGCACTGCTCCTCGCCCCAGGTGAACACGCACGCGCCCGCGGACTCCACCTTGAGCGCGCCATAGGTGGCGTAGGCGTAGCGCACCGCCTCGCCCATGGGCAGCGGGCCATCCGTGCCCGTCAGCTCACCGTCCACCACCAGGGTGAACTGCGTCCCCGAGGGCAGCTTCTGCGCGGGCTTCAGCTCGTACTTCACGCGGCGGTCCTGCGACTTGCGCGCCGGGCCGCTGCCCACCTGCACTTCCTTCACGTCCGCGAGCGGCGTCGTCTTCACCAGCGTGAGCGGCACGGGCGCGCCGGTCGCGGGCTCCAGGCGCGCGTGCTGCGCCAGGTCCTTCACGGCCTGGTTGAAGGTCAGCGTGAAGACCTGCTCCGGCTGCAGCCAGCGGAACTCCGACTCCGGCTGCGCGGTCTGGAGCGAGGGGCGCTGCGTCTCGAACTGGAAGGTGTACGGCTGCGCCAGCGCGGTGCCGTCCATGGCCTTGAGGCCCGCGGGCACCGTCACCGTGTACTGCGTCCCCATCTTCGCGGGAGCGCTCGGCACGAACTCCACGCTCGCGGAGCCCAGCCAGCGCCACTCACCTTCCAGCGCGGGGGCGATGGTCGCGGGGGCCGCCAGGCCACGCTCCGCGGCGACCGAGCCCAGGGCGATCATCGGCTTGGTGAAGGTGATGGTCGGCCGGGCGCTGCCGTAGACCTGGCCCGTCGGCCGCGCGGCCGCGATGGAGAGCGGGCCTTGCGACGCGGCGTCCTCCGCGTCGATCTTCAGCGCGGGAGGCTCGGGCAACGGCTCGACGGCGAGGCCAGGGGACTTCGAGGACGGAGTCGGCGAGGTGCCGGTCTCCGGGGGGCCGCCCTTCGAGTCCTTGTCGCCGCAGGAACACGCGGTGGCGACGACGAGGCAGAGGGCCAGCAGAGAGAGTCTGCGCATGATGGGGCTCACGAAGTTCCAGGGCGGGCACTCGTGGCTGTCCCCCTGAAAAATGACGCGAGCACCGTACCATGGGGCACCCCGCCCCGCTGTCACTCCCGCGTCATCCAGTGAGTCGCGGATCCGAGCCTCGGATTCCGAGTGTTTGAGAGTCACGGCCCGGGCCTGGAACGCGTCCGTAACGCGGTCGGACATCCATCACCGGAGGGCCGTCCGCGAGCACGGAGGTGGGGGCGAAGGCCCGGGCGACGGACACGACACAGCCGCCCAGCAGCTTGCGCAGGTGGGACTTCGGACGGCGAGGGGATGACGCCATGGGTGCCTCCGGCCGGATGGGGAGACACCAAGGTGGAAGGGGCGAGGCGGCCGGGCCATCGCACCGGTGCGCAGCGCCCCTTCGTTCACTGGACACTGGTGAGCCGTCAGCCGCCGTGGAGCAGCGTGACGCCCGCTCCGAGCCCCAGCAGGAAGGCCACGATGACGAGCAGCATCACCCAGCGCACGGCGACGCCGGTGGTGCGCGGTGCCTGCTGCCCGACGGTGGCGCGCGCGGGCGCGGATTCGTCCGGCACGAGGATGCGGACCTGGATGGCGGCGGTGCGCAGCACTTCGTCCACGTCGGTGAGGAACTTCTCGTATTCCTCCGGGGCCAGCTCCAGCGGCGTGCCGTGCTGGAACTCGTAGCGCCTGGCCACGGCCTCGTGGTTGCGCAGCGAGGCTTGTCCCTTGGCCACGTCCACCCAGCCCGCGACGAGCGCGGGGGCGGTCCCCTTGCGGTCCACGAGCGAGATGGCCTGACGGGCCTGCTTGCCGCCCGCGGTGCTGGGGCCCTCGGGTTCGTCCACGCGGAGGATGCGGTGCGGGGAGCGGCCGTAGATCTTGTGCTGGAGCTCGCCCTTGAGGCGCTCCGCGAGCAGCGCGGAGTGTGTGGCGAACATCGTGCGCAGCTCGGGCGTCGCTTCGGACTGGTTCGCCGCCTGCGCGGAGGGAAGCGGCGCGAAGATCATCGGCTCCGGCCGGCTGGCCTTGCGCGGAGGCGCGGAAGAACTTCCGTCCAGTTCTGCGCCATGGCCCGCGCGGATGATCTCCGGCAGCTCGAAGCTCTCCTCCTGCTTCGCGCCGTCACGGCCCAGGCGGGCGATTTCTGGCAGGCCCTGGCCTTCTTCGCGAGCACCGCCACGAGCGGCGCCTGCTCCGCGGGGAGGACGCGCGATCTCCGGAAGGCCCTGCCCTTCTTCGCGCGTGCCACCACGGCTGGAGCGTGCGTTCTCAGGAATGCCCTGGCCATCATCACGAGCACCGCCGCGTGAAGGACGGACGATCTCCGGAAGGTCGTGCCCCTCTTCGCGAGTCACCGCACGCCCCGGACGCACGGCCTCTGAAGCGCCCTGCCCGTTCTCGCGTGCACCGCCACGAGGTGGGCGCCCGCCCTCTCCCGCGCGCCCCTGCCTGCCACCATCCCCGTCACGCGAAGGGCGAGCGACGGTCTCCGGAGCGGCAAACGCGGCGGCGTCCTCCTCCCACGCGCCCTGGCCAGGGTGCGGCGGCGGGGGCGACAGCCCATCCACGCGCGTCTCCAGGACCAGGTCATCGTCGGGAACGGGAGGCGGCGTCATCCGCGACTCCAGGCCCGTGAACTCAGGTGCGCGCGGGGGCGCGCCCGAGGGAGGCGCGCTCCGCGACTGATTGCCCCAGGACTTCCGGCCGGGAGTCGCCGCGGAGGAACGGGCTGCCTCCGCGGCGTCGCGCTGCACCGGGGCCGGCACCTGGGTCTGCTCGGTGCGGACCTCATCCGTCTCGTCCAGGTCGTCGTCCAACGGTGCGACCCGGGTCTCGTCGATCCGATCCGGCTCGTCGTTCCTGCGGTGCCCCTTGGCCATGTGCGCGACCTCTCGCGTCAGACCATAGCGCTTCGCCCGGCCGCCGGGGATGAGCCGTGCACGGTCAGTATTTCGGCCAGTCCGGACACACGATTTCGATGGAACCGCCAAGCCACGACGCATAGGCCGCCTCATCCGCGACGGTGTACGGCTTCCCATACGTCCGCTCGAAGTACTCCGCCCAATGCGGCTGCGAGCCATCCAGGTCCGTGAAGCCGTACTGGCGCGCCAGCGTCCAAGACGCGACCACGCGCCCCGCCCTGCGGTGGACCTCCGGATCCGCAGCGAGCGCCGCCACCCCGCGGCCCACATACGACGGCGTCTCCGACGCGATGAAGTCCGGGACGTTCTTCACCGCGTCGCGCCAGTTGGCCTCCTTCACCCCGAAGCCATCCAGCATCTCCTCCGAGCGCAGGAACCCCGGCGTCACCGCCATCGCCGTGATGTTCGTGCGGCGCAGGTCCCTCGACATCGCGAACGCCAGGCGGATGACCGCCATCTTCGTCACGTCGTACGCGACGCCGCCCCGGTAGCCGAACGAGTCCCCATCCGTCACCTCCACGATGAGCCCCCGGTCGCGCTCCAGCATCAGCGGCACCGCGTAGCGGCTGGTGGCGAGGTGCGTGTACACGGCGCGGTCGAACATCAACCGAGCCTTCGCCGGAGACTGCTTCCAGAACGGCAGCCCCAGCTCGTGCAGCGTCTCCCCGCCCCAGATGTCGTTGATCAGCACGTCCAGCTTCCCGGCTTCAGAGCGGATGCGCTGACACAGCGCCTCCACCTCCTCCTCCACGGTGTGGTCCACCCGCACCGCGATGCCCTTCCCGCCCAACGCGGTCACCTGCTCCGCCGTCTCTTCAATCGTCTCTGGCCGGGACGCCCCGCTCGCCAGGTTCCCCCGCACGCTGCGCCCGGTGCAGTACACCGTGG
>NZ_RAWF01000327.1:0-10117 GCF_003612075.1 Corallococcus sp. CA041A | reverse complement strand
CCTGGGGGGGGTCCGGTCAACGAAAGCGGAAGGCCAGCGTGGGCTGCGGGCCCTTTGGGCGCATGGGGCTATAACCAGCCCTGCGCGCGATACCATTCACCACTGCGAGTGATGGACTCCGCCAGGCCACGGCGCGGCCGGAAGCCCAGCAGGCGTTCGGCCTTGGCCCCCGAGCAGGTCCAGGCCGGGGCCAGGAGCTGCCGCGCCAGCTTCCGGTTCAGGGGGAGCTTGCGGCCCGTCAGCCGCGTCACCCCGTCCGCCGCCGAGGCCAGGGCGGTCAGCACCGCCGGGGACAGCCTCCAGGTGCGCGTCTGGAAGCCCAGGGCCTTCGCCCCCAGGTCCTGCATCTCCTCCAGGGTCAGCCGCTCCGGCCCCGCGCAGAAGAACGCCTCCCCCAGGGCCTCCGGCTTCTCCGCCAAGACGAGCAGCAGGTCCACCACGTCCTCCACGTCCACCAGGGACAGGGGACGGGGGCCTCCGGCCAGCTCCAGCCGGATGCCCTTCTTCCCCAGCTTGAAGAACGTCAGGTTTTCCCGGTCTCCGGGCCCGAGGATGCGCGGCGGGCGGATCACCGTCACCGGCAGCCGGTCCTGGAAGGAGAACGCGATGCGCTCCGCTTCCGCCTTGCTCTCGCCGTACCACTCATGCGGATGGAAGGCGTCCTCCTCTACATGGGGGCGCTCCGGGGTGGAGGGGCCGTGGGAGGCCAGGGAGCCGCACATCACCAGGCGGGGACGGGGCTCTGGCAGGGCGGCCATGGCCTCACAGATGAGGCGGGTGCCCTCCGCGTTGACGCGCATGAACTCATCGCGCAGCGCGGCGCGGCGGATGCCGGCCAGGTGGAAGACGACGTCCACGCCCTTCACCGCGCTGGCCAGCGAGGCGGGGTCCGTCACGTCGCCCACCACCCGCGTCCAGGGGTGGCCCGCCAGGGCCTTTTCCAGCTCGCGGGTGTCCGTGGTGGGGCGCAACAGGCATGAAATCTGGTCGCCGCGAGCCGCCAGCGCCCGCGCGAGCCAGGTCCCCAGGAAGCCACCGGCACCAGTGATGAGGGCATTCATGGGCGCTGTTTCATCCGAAAAGCCACATCCCGTCCACCGCCGAAAAGGGCAGGGTCCCCCCCGAGGGGGAGGCTGCTCCGGGTGCCGACTTTCCGCCTCCGGACGCGCCGCGAGGCACAATCCCCGAGGGAAAACGGCCTCCGGAGCCGGATTCTGGCGCTCCGGACGCGTCGCGGGACTTCCGTTCCCGAGGGAAGAATGCGCTGCGGGGCCGAGTTCTAGCCTCCGAAGCCGTCGCTCCGAGGAGCCCCAGAGGGAAAAAGCGCGCGATGGACGCTGTTTTTCGCTCTAGGCCGTGCTACTACGCGCCATCGGCTCTAGCTTGAAGATGAAAGCACGCCGTGCAACGTCCCCTTCGGAGGGGAGGAGACACAAGACGAATGGCCGCCAAGAAAGCCGCTGCGAAGAAGTCTGCCCCTGCTGCCGCGAAGAAGGCTCCTGCCGCGAAGAAGGCCGCGGGCCGTAAGCCCAACGCCGCGTTCATGAAGGAGATGACGCCCTCCGCTGAGCTGGCGGCGATCGTCGGTTCCAAGGCGCTGCCCCGCACCGCGGTGGTCAGCAAGATCTGGGACTACATCAAGAAGAACAACCTCCAGGACGCGAAGAACAAGCGCCAGATCAACGCCGACGACAAGCTCAAGCCCATCTTCGGCGGCAAGAAGAACGTCACCATGTTCGAGATGACCGCGCTGGTGAACAAGCACCTGAGCTGAACGGTGCAGGGCCCGTCGGGGCCGTCGCCGGTAGCCCGAAGGACCCTGGGGGCTCGTCACGCATCGCGCGGGACGGGCCCTCCGCTTTTTCCCTCTGGACCGGCCGCCCGTCCGGAGCGTTGAAAAGGGGGCGAAGGCGCATCTGCCCGCTGGCGGACGCGCCGCGTCGGACCTACCTCTGGGGGTCATGTTCCACGACGGTTCCGAGGCAGGGGAGCGCTCCGCGCGGGTGGCGGACGCGGATGGCACGAACACGGCGGTGGAAGCCCAGGCGGAGGGCCTGTTCGAACAGGTCCAACGCGAGCTGCAATCGCGCCGCGGCACGCCGCTGTCCACCTACCGGATGCAGTTGCATCAGGGCTTCACCTTCCAACAGGCGAAGGCGCTGGTGCCGTACCTGGCCCGGCTGGGCGTGAGCGACTTCTATGCGTCGCCCTACCTCAAGGCCACGCCCGGCAGCACCCACGGCTACGACTGCGTGGACCACCAACGGCTCAACCCGGAGGTGGGCACGGAGGAAGAGCACGCCGCCCTCTGTGACGCCCTGAGCGAGCACGGGCTGGGGCAGGTGCTGGACGTGGTGCCCAACCACATGGGCATCGAGCGGGACAACCGGCTGTGGTTGGACGTGCTGGAGAACGGCCCATCGTCCGTCTACGCGAAGTTCTTCGACATGGACTGGCGGCCGGTGAAGGACGAGCTGGCGGACAAGGTACTGCTGCCCATCCTGGGCGACCAGTACGGCATCGTGCTGGAGCGCGGCGAGCTGAAGCTGTCCTATGAGTCCGGCGCCTTCCATCTGCACTACTACGACCACCGTCTGCCGGTGGCGCCGCGCCAGTACGCGACCCTCCTCAAGCACGGCCTGGAGCGGTTGGAGAAGCAGCTGGGTCCGGAGTCGACGCACCTGGTGGAGCTGCTCTCCATCCTGACGGCCCTGGACCACCTGCCGCTGCGCACGGAGGTGGACGCGGCGAAGGTGACGGAGCGGCACCGCGAGAAGGAGGTCATCAAGCGGCGACTCGCCGCGGTGGTGGCGGACAGCGCGGAGCTGGCGGCGTACGTGGAGGAGAACCTCCGGGTGTTCAACGGCACGCCCGGCAACGTGCGCTCCTTCGACCTCCTGGATTCGCTGCTGCAGAACTGCAGCTACCGGCTGGCGCACTGGCGCGTGGCGGGCGAGGAGATCAACTACCGCCGCTTCTTCGACATCAACGGCCTGGCCGCCATCCGCGTGGAGGACGCGGACGTCTTCCAGGAGGCGCACCAGCGCATCTTCGAGTGGCTGCGCGAGGGGCGCGTCACGGGCCTGAGAATCGACCACCCGGACGGCCTCTTCGACCCCACCGCCTACTTCCTGGACCTGCAGGAGCGCTTCTTCGTGGAGCGCGCGCGGGCGCGCTTCGACGCGGAGAAGAAGGAGGGGGACGACGCGCGGTGGCCGGAGGTGGAGGCGCTCTTGCGCGCGAAGTGGCGGCGCCAGGTGATGGACACGCCGGACAGCCCGCTGCGCAAGGCGCTCTTCGTGGCGGTGGAGAAGATTCAAGGCGGCCGCGAGCGCATCCCGGAGTCGTGGGCGGTGCACGGCACCACCGGCTACCGCTTCGCCAACGCGGTGAGCGGCCTGTTCGTGCACCCGGCCGCGGAGGCGCACCTGACGGAGACGTACGAGCGCTTCGCGGGCGGCACGCAGGACTTCGCGGAGTTGGTGTACCAGAAGAAGCTGCTCATCATGCGCGTGAGCATGGCCAGCGAAATCAACGTGCTGGCGCACGAGCTCAACCGCATCTCGGAGATGAACCGCCGCACGCGCGACTTCACGCTCAACAGCCTGCGGCGCGCGCTGGTGGAGTTCATCGCGCTGTTCCCCGTGTACCGCACCTACGTGGACGGCTGGCGCGCGGAGCTGGACGTGCGCGACGTGCAGTACATCGAGTGGACCCTCCAGCGCGCCAAGGAGCGCAACACCACCACCAACGCCTCCATCTTCGACTTCCTGCGCGACATCCTCCTGGGCCGCTACCCGGAGCACGTGGGGGATGAAGAGAAGGCGGTGATGCTGCGGTTCGCGATGAAGCTCCAGCAGGTGACGGGCCCCGTCATGGCCAAGGGCCTGGAGGACACCGTCTTCTACATCTACAACCGGCTGGTGAGCCTCAACGAGGTGGGCGGCGAGCCGGAGCACTTCGGCATGCGCGCCACCACCTTCCACCTGCGCAACCAGGAGCGCGCGGAGCGCTGGCCGGCGAGCATGCTCACCTCCAGCACCCACGACACCAAGCGCAGCGAGGACGTGCGCGCGCGCATCAACGTCCTCACGGAGCTGCCGGAGGACTGGCGGGAGAAGGTGCGCGCCTGGGCGGACCTCACCCGGCCCTTCGTCAGCCACCTGCCCTCGGGCCCCGCGCCGTCGTCCAACGACGTCTACCTCTTCTTCCAGACGGTGGTGGGCGCGTGGCCCATGGGCGAGCAGGTGCCCGAAGGCGAGTGGAAGGAGTTCCACCGCCGCGTGCGCGAGTACATGGGCAAGGCCATCAAGGAGGCCAAGGTCCGCACGTCGTGGACCAACCCGGACGGCTCCTACGACGACGCGGTGGCGCGCTTCGTGGACGCGTGCTTCGACCCCTCGAAGGGCCAGGCCTTCCTGGATGACATGAAGGCCTTCAAGCGCCGCATCGAGCGCGCGGGCCAGCACAACGCGCTGGGGCAGCTGCTGCTGAAGCTGGCCTCGCCCGGCGTGGTGGACACGTACCAGGGCTGCGAGCTGTGGGATTTGTCGCTGGTGGATCCGGACAACCGCCGGCCGGTGGACTACGCCCTGCGCGAGCGGCTGCTCACGGCGCTGGACGACGCGGCGGCGAAGGACCGGCCCGCCCTGTGCGAGCGGCTGGTGAAGGACCTGGATGACGGGCAGGTGAAGCTCTTCGTCCTGGCGGAGGCGCTGCGCCTGCGTCAGAAGTACGCGGACCTGTGCCGCGCGGGCGGTTACGAGGCGCTGGAGCTGTCCGGGCCGCGCTCGCCCGCGGCGGTCGGCTTCGCGCGCACGCACGGTGACAGCGTGCTGATTGCCTGCGCGCCGCGTTACACGCTGGAGGCGCTGGAGTCCGGCGGGCTGGCTCAGGCGTATGACGGTACGTTCCTGAACCTTCCGGAAGCATATGCGGGCATGATGTTCCGCAATGTCTTCACCGGGCGCCCCGTCCGTCCCCAGCAGGGGCCGGGAGGCGTGGGGCTGGCCCTGGGGCCGCTCCTCGCGGAGTTCCCGGTGGTGCTGCTGGAGAGGAGCACTGGATGAGAAGGGCCGAGGTGCTTCCAGGGAAGCCGTTTCCCCTGGGCGCCACGTACGATGGGAACGGCGTGAACTTCGCCGTGTTCAGCGAGCACGCGAAGAAGGTGGAGGTCTGTCTCTTCGACCCCGCCGACCCCAAGAAGGAGACGCGCCGCTTCCCGTTGCTGGAGACCACGAACCACGTCTTTCACGGCTACATGCCGGGCGTGCACGCCGGCTGTCTGTACGGCCTGCGGGTTCACGGTCCGTATGAACCGAAGAAGGGCCTGCGCTTCAACCCGCACAAGCTCCTGGTGGACCCCTACGCCCGCGCGCTGCACGGTCAGGTGGACCCCAAGGCGCCCATCCACGGGTACGTGCACGGGGGCAAGGAGGAGGACCTCGTCATGGACACGCAGGACGACGCCTGGGGCGTGCCCAAGGCGGTCATCCTGTCGGACGGGTTCGACTGGGAGAATGACAAGCGGCCGGAGGTCCCCTGGCACAAGACGGTCCTCTACGAGCTGCACGTCAAGGGCTTCACCAAGCTGAACCCGCGCATGCCGGAGCACCTGCGCGGCACGTACGCGGGCCTGGCGCACCCGGCCAGCATCGAGCACCTGAAGAAGGTGGGCGTGACGAGCGTGGAGCTGCTCCCCATCCACGCCTTCATGGACGAGCCGTTCCTCACCCAGAAGGGGCGCTCCAACTACTGGGGCTACAACACGCTGGGCTTCTTCGCTCCGGACGCGCGCTACTGCGCGTCGGGCTCGCTGGGCGAGCAGGTGGCGGAGTTCAAGGGGATGGTGAAGCTGCTGCACCGCGCGGGAATCGAAGTGATTCTCGACGTCGTGTACAACCACACCTGCGAGGGCAACCACCTGGGGCCCACGCTGTCCTTCAAGGGGCTGGACGCCGGCGCGTACTACCGGCTCAGTGAGAAGGACCCGCGCTACTTCATGGACTTCACGGGGTGCGGCAACTCGTGGAACGCCACGCACCCGTATGCGCTGAAGCTCATCGCGGACTCGCTGCGCTACTGGGTGGAAGTGATGCACGTGGACGGCTTCCGCTTCGACCTGGCGACGACGCTGGGACGCGACAGGCACGGCTACGACACCCGCGCGGCCTTCTTTCAAATCCTCCACCAGGACCCCGTCTTGAGCCGCGTGAAGCTCATCGCGGAGCCGTGGGACGTGGGGGACTACGGCTACCAGGTGGGCAACTTCCCGGTGCTGTGGAGCGAGTGGAACGGCAAGTACCGCGACACCATGCGCCGCTACTGGAAGGGTGACGACCGGCAGGCGGCGGAGATTGGTTCCCGGCTCACCGGCAGCTCCGACCTGTTCGCGCTGTCCGGCCGCAAGCCCACGGCGAGCGTGAACTTCGTCACCGCGCATGACGGCTTCACGCTGCACGACCTGGTGACGTACAGCCAGAAGCACAACGAGGCCAACGGCGAGGAGAACCGCGACGGCGCCAATGACAACCACGCCTGGAACTGCGGCGTGGAGGGGGAGACGAACGACCCCAAGGTGAACACGCTGCGCGAGCAGCAGAAGCGCAACTTCCTGGCGTCCCTCTTCCTGTCACAGGGCGTGCCCATGCTGGTGGCGGGCGACGAGATGGGCCGCACGCAGAAGGGCAACAACAACGCCTACTGCCAGGACAACGAGCTGTCGTGGGTGAACTGGGAGCTCAACGAGAAGCAGCGCCAGCTGTTGGACTTCACCGCTCGCATCATCAAGCTGCGGCGCGAGCAGCCGGTGCTCTCCAAGCGCCGCTTCTTCCGCGGGGCCCACATCTGGGACAGCGAGCTGAAGGACCTGGCGTGGTTCCGGCCGGACGGCAAGGAGATGAAGCGCGACGACTGGGAGAAGCCCTACGTGCGCTCCCTGGCCTTCCTGCTGGGGGGGGACGCCATCGCCACGCCGGACGACGAGGGCCACCGCATCGTCGGGGACACCTTGCTGGTGCTGCTCAACGCGCACCACGAGCCCATCACCTTCATGCTGCCCGCCCTGGAGTGGGGCGCGGACTGGGAGCTGGTGGTGGACACCGCGGCCACGGGGGAATCCCTGCGCACGCACACCCCGGCGGGCGGCAAGGTGCAGGCGGCGGGACGTTCCCTGGTGGTCTTGCGGCGCCCGGCGACGGAATGGGAGTAGCCGCCGGGGCCGTCCCGGAGTAGGCAGCGGGCGTGATGACCCACACGCTCTGGCCCTGGGTGGCCTTCAACGTCTTCGTCCTGGCGATGCTCGCCATGGACCTGGGGCTGTTCCACCGCAAGGAGCACGCGGTGTCGTCGAAAGAGGCGACGCTGTGGACGCTGGTGTGGGTGAGCATCAGCCTCGCGTTCTGCGGAGGCGTGTTCCACTACGGCGGCAAGGGGCCGGCGCTGGAGTGGCTGACGGCGTACGTCGTGGAGTACGCGCTGTCGGTCGACAACCTCTTCGTCTTCCTGATGGTGTTCGGCTACTTCCGGGTGCCGCCGCAGCACCAGCACCGGGTGCTCTTTTGGGGCATCCTGGGCGCGTTCGTGATGCGCGCGGTGCTCATCGTCGCGGGCACGGCGCTGGTGGCCCGCTTCGAGTGGCTCATCTTCCTGTTCGGCGCGTTCCTCGTCTACACGGCCTCCAAGATGCTCTGGGCCAAGGACGACGACGACGTGGACCCGGAGGCGGGCTTCATCGTCAAGATGGCCCGGCGCCTGCTGCCGGTGTCGCGCCAGGGAGACGGCAGCCGCTTCTTCCTCCACGAGGATGGCCGGCGCAAGGTGACGCCGCTGTTCATCGTGTTGCTGGTGGTGGAGGCCACGGACCTGCTCTTCGCCATGGACTCCATCCCGGCGGTGCTGGGCATCAGCAAGGACCCGTTCATCATCTACACGTCCAACGTCTGCGCCATCCTGGGCCTGCGCTCGCTCTTCTTCGTCGTCTCCAGCCTGATGGAGAAGTTCCATCTGCTGAAGGCCGCGCTGGGCGTCATCCTGGCCTTCGTGGGCGTGAAGATGCTCATCGAGCACTGGTTCAAGATTCCCATCGGCATCTCGCTGGCGGTGATTGGCGGGTGCCTGCTGGTGGCGATCGTGGCGTCGCTGGTGTTCCCCAAGCCCCCGGAGGCGGCGGGCTCCACCCCGGTGGCGGACGCGGACAAGGCCCCGGACGCGCCGGCGCGGGAGCAGGACCGCGGCTGACGGGGGCCCTGGAGCCTCGGGAGACCCCTGCGTTTCCCTTGCATCGGACGGGAGTCGCTGCCAAGTCTCCCGGCATGTCCACCGCCACCACCGACGGCATCCGCGTCACCGTGGAGCCGACCTTCTGGCCGGAGCGCAGCACGCCTGAGTCCGGGCAGTTCGCCTTCATGTACAAGGTGGTGCTCTTCAACGAAGGCACCGTCCCGGCGCAGCTGCGGTCGCGGCATTGGATCATCACCGACGCCCAGGGCCACGTGGACGAGGTGAAGGGCGAGGGCGTGGTTGGCCGTCAGCCGCACCTCAAGCCGGGCGAGCGGTTCGAGTACACCAGCTGGGCGATGCTGAAGACGCCCTTCGGCACCATGCGCGGTGGCTACGAGATGGAGCGTCCGGACGGCACGCGCTTCGAGGCGCGCATCGCCGAGTTCGCGCTCACGCTGCCGCACGCGCTGCACTGAAAAAGACTCCCGAGGGACTTCGCGCATGGCCGTGCCGACCACGAAGCGGGGACTGCTGCTCGTCAACCTGGGGACGCCGGACGCGCCCGAGTCCGGGCCGGTGCGCCGCTACCTGCGCGAGTTCCTCAACGACCCGCGCGTCATCGACATCCACCCGGTGGGGCGCTGGTTCCTCCTGAACCTCTTCATCCTTCCCTTCCGCCCCGCGAAGAGCGCGGAGGCGTACCGCAAGGTGTGGATGAAGGAGGGCTCGCCGCTGCTCGTGTACAGCCGCGCGCTGGAGGCGCGGGTGCGGGAGCAGCTGGGGGACGACTACGAAGTCGAGCTGGCCATGCGCTACGGCAACCCGTCGCTGCCGGACGCCATCGCGCGGCTGAAGGCGAAGGGCGTGTCGGAGTTCACGGTGCTGCCGCTGTACCCGCACGAGGCGGCGTCGTCTTCCGCGTCGTCGCTGGCGCGCACCTACGAGGTGCTGGCGGAGGGCTGGGACGTCCCCAACGTGCGCGCGGTGCCGGCGTTCTGGGATGACGCGGGCTTCCTGGACGCGTTCGCGTCGGTGGCCCGGCCGGTGATTGCCGACATGCGCGCGGACCACGTGCTCTTCAGCTTCCACGGGTTGCCGGAGCGGCACATGCGCAAGAGCGACCCGACGGGAAAGCACTGCCTGGCGTCCTCGGGGTGCTGTGACGCCATCACGGCGGAGAACCGGCACTGCTACCGCGCGCAGTGCTTCGCGACGGCGCGGATGCTGGCCCAGCGGCTGGCGCTGCCGGAGGGCGGCTACACGGTGTCCTTCCAGTCGCGGCTGGGGCGCACGCCGTGGGTGAAGCCCTACACGGACCTGGTGCTGCCGGAGCTGGCGGCGAAGGGCGTGAAGCGGCTGGCGGTGATGTGCCCGGCCTTCGTGGCGGACTGCCTGGAGACGCTGGAGGAGGTTGGCCTCCGTGCGAAGGAGCAGTTCGTGGAGGCGGGCGGCGAGTCGCTGACGCTGGTGCCGTCCCTCAACGCCCACCCGGAGTGGGTGGACGCCGTGGTGCGGATGGTGCGCGCTTCGGACGGCCCGGCCCCTACGGCGCGGGCGGAGTCGCGGTAGGCGCGGGCGCTGCTTCCGGAGCCTGGGGCGCGGCCGGAGCCTGCTGGGGCGCGCTGACGGGCGTGATGCGGGCCTTGTAGGTGCCCGCGGGCAGGTTCACGGCGGGCTGCGCGGGGCCGTTGAGGGCGGTGGACAGGGTGCCCTCCCAGGAGCGCCACTGGCCGGCCTTCACCAGGAACTCGCCCTTGCCGGTGACCTTCACGGTGGCGCCCAGCTCGGTGCCTTCCGGCTGTGCGGTGGGGGCGGGCGCGTCGTCCAGCTCGTTGGGGACCTCGATGGCGGTGTTCTCGGGGCCCGCCTGCTTCGCGGCCTTGTCCTTCTTGGGGAG
>NZ_RAWF01000326.1:0-10145 GCF_003612075.1 Corallococcus sp. CA041A | reverse complement strand
GCCTCCTCCCGCCGCCGCCCGTCCGCCGCCGCCTCCCGCGGAGCCGGAGGACCCGAGCAAGCCGCGCGTGCCGGTGGTGCTCTTCGGTGGTGCCGCGCAGGGCGTGAAGCCGTCCGTGGCGCTCACGCCCAAGCCGGACTTCTCCGAGGAGGACCTGGCGGTGCTGGACGACATCGACCGCATCTCGCGCGGCGAAGAGGCCAGCCTGGACACGGAGAAGGTGAAGCCCGCGCGCATGGTCGCGAGCCTCATCCGCCTGCTCATCCGCAAGGGGCTCATCCAGGAGGCGGAGTTCCTGGAGGAGCTGGCCCAGAAGTGACGGGTGTCGCGCCGTCCCCCGGGGCCTCTGCCGGTGCCCCGCTCCTGGACGTGCGGGGGCTCGTCACCCAGCTGTCGCTCCCGCGCGGCACGGTGCGCGCGGTGGACGGCGTGTCCTTCTCCGTTCCTCCCGGCGGCACGCTGGGGGTGGTGGGGGAGAGCGGCTGCGGCAAGAGCCTGACGGCGCTGTCGGTGATGCGGCTCGTTCCTCAGCCGCCCGGCCGCGTGGTGGGCGGCGAGGTGCGCTTCCGTGGCGAGAACCTGCTGGCCCTGCCGGAGAAGGAGATGCGGCGCGTGCGCGGCCGGCACGTGGCCATGGTCTTCCAGGAGCCCATGACGTCGCTCAACCCGGTGTTCACCGTGGGCGAGCAGATTGGCGAAGGCGTCCGGCTGCACCTGGGCGCCACCCGGGCGCAGGCGCGTGAGCGCGCGGTGGAGATGCTCCGGCAGGTGGGCATCCCGGCACCCGGCGAGCGTGTGGATGCGTACCCGCACCAGCTCTCCGGAGGCATGCGCCAGCGCGTGATGATCGCCATGGCGCTTGCGTGCGATCCGGCGCTGCTCATCGCGGACGAGCCGACCACGGCGCTGGACGTCACCATCCAGGCCCAGATCCTGGAGCTGCTCAAGCGCCTGCAGGCCGAGCGCAACATGGCGGTGATGCTCATCACCCACGACCTGGGCGTGGTGGCGGGAAGCTGCGACGCGGTGGTGGTGATGTACGCGGGCCGCATCGTGGAGCAGGCCCCGGTGCGCGAGCTGTTCGCCCGGCCCGCGCACCCGTACACGGCGGGCCTGCTGCGCTCCATCCCGTCGCTGCACGACGCGGGCGCGGCGGCCGAGGGCGGGCGTCAGCGCCTGAAGGCCATTCCCGGCATGGTGCCGTCGCTCACCGCGCTGCCGTCCGGGTGCGCTTTCCGGGACCGCTGCGACCGCGCCTCGGAGCTGTGCGCCCGCGTCACGCCCGTGCTGGAGCCGAAGCGCGGAGGCCAGTCCGCCGCCTGCCATCACCCGGTGCCCGCGCCATGAGCGAACCGCTGGTCCAGGTGCGCGACCTGAAGGTGCACTTCCCGGTGAAGGGCGGCTTGTTGGGCCGCACGCGCGGCACGGTGCGCGCGGTGGACGGCGTGTCCTTCGACGTCGCCCGCGGCGAGACGCTGGGCCTGGTAGGGGAGAGCGGCTGCGGCAAGAGCACCCTGGGGCGCGCGGTGCTGCGCCTCATCGACCCGACCTCCGGCTCCATCCGCGTGGCCGGGCGCGAGCTGACCGGCCTGTCGCAGCGCGAACTGCGACCGCTGCGCCGCCAGATGCAGCTCGTCTTCCAGGATCCGTACGCGTCGCTCAACCCGCGCATGACGGTGGGGGACATCCTCGCGGAGCCCTTCGCCATCCACGGGCTCGCGAAGGGCAAGGCTCGCGAGGACGAGGTGCTGGCGCTGCTCGACGCGATGGGACTGCCCCGCGAGGCGCGCCAGCGCTACCCGCACGAGTTCTCCGGCGGCCAGCGTCAACGCATCGGCATTGCACGTGCCATCGCGTTGCGTCCGGAGCTGGTGGTGGCGGACGAGCCCATCAGCGCGCTGGACGTCTCCATCCAGGCGCAGATCGTCAACCTGCTGGTGGACCTGCAGCGCGAGCGCGGGCTCACCTACGTCTTCATCGCGCACGACCTGAAGATTGTTGAGTACGTGTCCACGCGCGTGGCGGTGATGTACCTGGGCCGCATCGTGGAGGTGGCGCCGTCCCGGTCGCTGTACGCAGGACCGCGCCATCCGTACACGCAGGCGCTGCTGTCCGCGGTGCCCGTGCCGGATCCGGAGCGTCCCCCCACGCGGCTGCTGCTGCCGGGAGAGCCGCCTTCGCCCCTGTCGCCGCCGACCGGCTGCGCGTTCCATCCGCGCTGCCCGCATGTGATGGAGCGCTGCCGGCGCGAGTCACCCCCGCTGTATCCCCTGGGTGGAGGCCACGCCGCGGCGTGCTTCCTGGCCGAAGGGGATTCGCGCAACGTGCAGGACGGGCCCGCTGTTTCCATGTCCGGAGGAGATGCCGGTGTTCTGGCTCAGCCATCATCACCCGGATGAGTACAACCGCACGTACGTGCTCGCGGGCGTGCGCGTGTGCTCGCGGTGCCTGGGCACGTACCCGGTGCTCGCGGGCGTGTTCCTCGCGCTGTTCGCGCTGAAGGCGCCGCTCCAGTGGGAGTGGGACGTGCCGGTGGTGCTGGGGCTCACGCTGCCCGCGCTCGTGGACTGGGCGGTGGGACGCTTCCGGCCCGCCTCGGGTTCCAACGCGGTGCGCACGCTGACGGGCATTCTGTTGGGAGTGGGGCTCGGCCGCTCGCTGTACGTGCATGTGCAGCGCCCACTGCCGGCGGTATTGCTCGCGCAGGCACTCCTGGTGACAGGGGTGGCGGTCCCTGTCATTCTCGCCACTTACCGGCGGCCACGGCCGGAATAGACCTTTCGCGCACGGCTGTCCGTTACAGGCCTTGGGCGGTGAAGGGGATGGCACCCGTGGCTTCATGGGCACTGGGGGAAGTTTGGCACCCGAAACCTCAGACGAGCAGCTGATGCTCGCCTTCCAGGCGGGAAACGCGCGTGCGTTCGATGCGTTGGTGCGCAAGCACCGCGCGCCGGTGTTCAACTTCATCCTGCGCTTCGTGGGGCACCGGGCGCGAGCGGAGGACGTGCTGCAGGAGACCTGGCTCAAGGTGGTCCGCAGCGCCCGGGAATACGAGCCCAAGGCCCGGTTCACGACCTGGCTGTACACCATCGCGAGGAACCTCTGCGTGGACAGCACGCGCAAAGAGAGCTACCGCCAGACGACGTCCCTGGAAGCCCCCTCGGCCGGTGCCGACGGCGACGAGGGACGTCCGTTGGGCGAGGGGCTGCCGGACGCCGGGGCCAGCCCGGAGCGCGGCGCGCACAACGCCCGCCTCCGGCCCCTGCTGGAGCGGGCCCTGTCCGCCCTGCCGGAGGAGCAGCGCGAGGTGTTCGTGCTGCGCGAGTACAGCGGCATCCCGTTCAAGGAGATCGCCGAGGTGACAGGCGTGTCCGAGAACACGGTGAAGAGCCGCATGCGCTACGCGTTGGAGGGCCTGCGCCGCCGCCTGGGTGAGCTGGGCGTGGACGGCGACCTGTCGGAGGATGGAAGGACGGTGGCGGGATGAGTGCCCAGAATGCCCACGCGCACGAGGACCGGCTCCTCGACTTCGCCTACGGCGAGCTGCCTGCGTCGGAGGCCCATGTGCTGGAGCAGCACGTCCAGGGCTGTGCGCGCTGCACGAAGGCGCTGGCGGACATCCGCGGCGTGCGCACCACCATGGCGCAGCTGTCGTCGGAGCCCGCGCCGGACGCGGGCCTGGAGTCGCTGCTCGCGTACGCGCAGCAGTCCGCGCGCCGAGCCGCCGCGGGCCCCGAGCCGAAGCCCTCGCGCTGGCGCCGCTTCCTGCTGCCCGCGGTGGGCCTGGCCACGGTGGGCACCTTCGGCCTCCTGACGTTGACGGTGAGCGAGAACCTCGACCTGGCGCCGAACCTGTCGCAGCGGGCCCCCAGTCCGACGATGGCCGCGGCGAAGCAGGAGTCGCCGCCGCGGGAGAAGCGCGCCCCGAGCGCCCTGGCCCCCGCGCCTTCGAGCGCGACCCTCGAAGTGGACGTGCCCGAGGGTGCCTCGGACGAACTGGCGGCCGCGCCCGCGCCGGACGTGATGAAGAACCAGGTGGAGGCCAAGGTGCAGCGCAAGGGCACCGCCGCGGCCCGTCCGTCCGACTGGATGAACGCGGGCAGTGGTGGCGCGCTGCTGGAGCGCCGCGCGGAACCCGAGGCTCCCAAGAAGAAGATGTCCAAGGCCGTCCGGGACGCGGACGACGAGTTCGCCGCGCTCTCGCAGGCGACGGCCGGGGTGGCCGAGCAGGAGGCGCCTCCGAAGGAAGAGCAGGCCAACGACGGCTCCCTCGCGAAGGATGAGCCCGCGGCGCGGCGCTCCTCGGGAAAGCTCAGCGACAAGGCCATGGGCGCGAAGGGCGACTCCCTGCGGCTGGGTGAAGCGGCCTATGGCCGTGGGCTCAGGACGGATGACGACCAGGGAGTGGCCGCGGGCGCGGCTCCGCCGCCTCCTGCCGTGGCCTCCGCGCCCGTGGTCCAGGCCGTGCCCATGGCCCCCGCCGCCGTGGGCTCCCTCGGCGGTGCGACGCCTCCGTCCACGCCCAAGCGGGGGTCCGCCCAGGCCCAGGCCGCGAAGCCTGCCCCCGCGGAGAAGTCCGCCGCCAAGGAAGCGATGACGGCGCGCGACCTGTCCGCCCAGGCCCAGGCCGCGGCGAACCAGGGTGACCGCGCCCGGGAGGCCCAGCTGCTGCGCGCCGCGCTCGCGGCTGGAGCCAGCGGCAGCGAGCGGCTGGCCCTGCTCTCACGGCTCTGCGAGTCGGAGTCCGTCCAGGGCCGGACCCAGGAGGCCGCCGCCGTCTGCGGGCAGATCGTCACCGAGGCCCCCGGCTCCAGCGCGGCGCAGTTGGCCCAGCGCCGCCTGCGTCAGGCCTCGCCCGCCACGGCTCCGGAGTCTGAGCCGGCCAGGGCCGCCCCTTCCCAGCCCGCGCAGTAGGGGAGGGCGGCAGTCCACATGACCGATGCTTCCGGGGCCTGGGTCCTGGATAATGGGAGCATGACGTCGGACGTGCACGCTCCCCCCGTGAACAGCCCCCGGAAGTCGCCGCCGCGCTCCCCGCGCCGGGCCCGCCGTGGCCAGGCCATGGTGGAGTACTCGATGATCAACTGGGTGTTGATCGTCGGGCTCGTCGTCGGCGCCACGGTGAAGATCCGCTGGACGGACGACCGGCAGACCAACGTCATCGACCTGTTCCTCGAGGCGTACCAGATCTACTACGACTCGTTTTACTTCGTGCTGAACCTGCCGTTCCCCTGAGGGACGGAAGGCCGCAGATCAACTCACTGCGTCGAGCCGTCCTCCCCCCTGGGCGGACAGGCTCCGCGAGCTCCGGAGGTCCCGGGATTCCGCTTTGTCACGAGAGGTGGTTTTGACACCTGCTCTGGGGCATGGCTAACATCTTGCCTCGTTCGCGCCCTGGCATCGCCCCCTCGTCCAAAGCAGTCCTGCCGCCACGACGGCGCCCCACCGTTCTGGAGGACTTTGAACCATGTTGAAGGGTAAGACCCCACTCGTCGTCGCACTGGTGCTCGGTTTGCTCGCGGGCATCGTGGCCTACTCGGCCATCAAGAAGAAGGAATCCGATGTGCGCCGCGGGTGGAACCTGGTTCCCGTGGTGGTGGCGGGCCAGGACATGCCCGAGGGCTCGGTCATCACGTACGAGATGATCTCCCAGCGCTCGGTGCCGGAGCAGTTCGTCACCTCGTCGGTGGTGAAGCCGGACTCCGCCAACTACATCGTGAACCAGAAGGTGCTGGTGGCGCTGCAGGCCGGCGACCCCATCCTCTGGAGCCAGTTCGAGACGACGAAGGCCGCCGAGCGCCTGTCCACGAAGGTGCAGAAGAAGGCGCGCGCCATCACCATCGAGGCGAAGCAGACCACGTCCGTGGGCGGGTGGATTCGCCCGAACGACCACGTGGACATCATCGGCACGTTCCGCGATCCGCAGACGGACGAGAGCGTCGCGGTGACGCTGCTGCAGAACATCATCGTGGTCGCCACGGGTAAGATCACCGGCACCACGAACATCAACCTCATCCCGGAGAACCAGCGCGAGTACTCCAACGTCTCGCTGATGGTGCTGCCGGAAGAGGCGGAGATCCTGGTGCTGGCGGCGGAACTGGGCCAGCTGACGTTGTCCCTGCGCAACGAGGACGACGTGGACCTCATCGAGGAGCGTGGCCGCGCGACCATCAGCACGCTGCTCTCCGGTGAACGCACCCGTGTGCTGGAGCAGAAGCGCCGGGAGATCATCCAGATCATCAAGGGCAGTGGCGGCGGCGAGAAGGCCTCGGCCGGCTCTCCGTAGTCCTGCGCGCGGGGCCGCTTCGCTTGACGCTGAAGCGGCCCTGCCGACCCCTCCCTCATCCCCCGGGGATTCGCGCCCATGCTCGCAGGTATCGTCCTCCTTCTCGTCACCGGCTCGGTGTTCTTCTTCAGCCTGGTGATCTTCAGCGTCCTGTCGAAGGCGTATGAGCAGTACCAGGAGCGGTACGTCGCCAAGTCGATGAACGACTTGAGCGACATGTTCCTCTTCATCGACGCGCGGCAGATGTTGATCCTCAACATCGCCTGCATGTGCCTCCTGGGCATCCTCAGCTACATCGTCTTCAACCCCATCCTCGCGGTGCTCGCGACCATCTTCGGCTTCTTCCTGCCGATGCTGCTCGTGAAGCACTACCGCAAGCGCCGCATCAAGAAGTTCAACGTGCAGCTGGTGGACGCGCTGCAGGCCATGGCCAACGCGTTCAAGGCGGGCCTCACGTTCCCCCAGGCCATCGAGCACGTGGCGCGCGAAGCGATGCCGCCCCTGTCCCAGGAGTTCGGCCTCTTCGTGAAGGAAGTGAAGCTGGGCGTGCCGCTGGAAGAAGCGCTCGTCAACATGGGCAAGCGCGTGGGCAGCGACGACCTGGAGCTGGTGGTGGTGTCCACCAACATCGCGCGCCAGCTGGGCGGCAACATGGCGGAGATGTTCGAGACCATCTCCACGGTGATCCGCGAGCGCTTCCGTCTGGAAGGCAAGATCGACGCGCTGACCTCCCAGGGCAAGCTTCAAGGGTGGATCGTCGCGGCCATGCCTGCGGTGCTGGGCATGGTTCTCAACTACATGCGTCCGGACCTGATGGAGCCGATGATGAACCACATCTTCGGCTACATCCTGGTGACCATCATCGCCATCATGGAGATCATGGGCATCCTCATCATCCGGCGCATCGTCAACATCGACATCTGAAACGAGGCGCACCGTGCAGGAAGTCCTGACATTTCTGCTGATGGGCGGCTCGGCACTGCTGACCGCGGGCGCGGTGGCGTTCCTGGGCATCGGCCTGTACTCCAACCTCCTGGAGCGCTTCCTCACGGAAGTCCGCGACGAGTCCGCGGGCGGCATGAAGGGCGCGGGCTCCGTCGCCGTCCGCAAGCTGGGCTCAATGAACCGGCGCTTCATGTGGCCGGGCTACGAGTCCAAGACGCGCCGCAAGCTGATCAAGGCGGGCGAGCCGTCGCAGTACAAGCCCGAGGACATCATGGCGCTGCAGGAGATCAGCGCCTTCTTCGCGCTCCTGGCCGGCCTGTTCGTCGTCAACGGCATGGGCATGAACCTGGCCTGGTCGTTGCTGGTGATGCTGCTGGGCCTGTTCTATCCGCTCATCTGGTTGAACGATCAGGTGAAGCGCCGTCACCTGGCCATCAGCCGCGCGCTTCCGTACAACCTGGACCTGCTGACGCTGTCGGTGGAAGCGGGCATGGACTTCACGGGCGCGCTGGCGAAGGTGGTGGAGAAGGGCCGCCAGGGTCCGCTGCGTGAAGAGCTGCAGCTGGTGCTCAAGCAGCTCAAGATGGGCAAGACGCGTGAAGAGGGGCTCAAGAGCATGATCGTGCGCGTGGACCTGCCGTCGCTGACGACGTTCGTCACGGCGCTGATCCAGGCGGACAAGATGGGTACGAGCCTGGGCAAGGTGCTGCGCATCCAGTCCACGCAGATGCGCATCGACCGCACGCAGCGCGCCGAGAAGCTGGCGGGCGAGGCGCCGGTGAAGATGCTCTTCCCGCTCATCGCCTGCATCTTCCCGACAGTGTTCATGGTGCTCTTCGGGCCCATCGTGTTCCAGTTCATGTTCGGCAACGTCGGGGGCTAGTCCTCTGCCCATCCTGCTCACCATCACCCAGGGGCTCCAGGTCGGACGGGAGCTCGCCTTCGAGCAGGCCGAAGTGAAGATCGGCCGGACCTCGGAGAACGACCTGGTGCTGCATGACCACGGTGTCTCCCGGCGTCATGCCCGCATCACGGCGAGGGATGGGCGCTACTTCGCCGCGGACGTTGGCAGCGCGAACGGCACGCAGCTGAACGGCCAGCCGCTGGCCGGCGAGAAGCAGCTGCGCGACGGCGACCGCATCACCGTGGGCCCGGTGGAGTTCACCTTCGTGTGGATGCCGCCGGAGGATGACAACGACGTCACCCGGCCCATCCGGCGGGCGCTCGCGCCGCCCCACGCGAACGTGTCGCCGCAGGGCATGGGGCAGGCCTCGCTCGCGGAAATCGAAGCGGCGCCCACGAGCTACCAGCAGTCGATGCCGGCCATGGCCCGGCCTGCATCCCCGCCGCGCCCGGGAATGGCGGTGCCCGCTGCGAAGGGTGGGGCGACCCCTGCTTTGCCGGTGCCGGCCGCCACACCGAAGCGGCCCTCTGCTCCGGATCTGCCGGCGGTCAGTGCCCCCGCGCCGGTCCGGCCTCCACCGGGGCCTGTGCTCAGCGCTTCCGTGCCGGGTGCGGCGACTCCTCCCAAGCCTCCCGCCGGGCCTCCTGTGCTGGGAGCTTCCTCGCCGGCATCCGCTGCGCCTGTCCGGGCTGCATCGGGAGTTCCCGTCCTGGGGGCTTCCGCGCAGGCATCCGCTGCGCCGGCCCGGCCTGCACCGGGAGCTCCCGTCCTGGGGGCTTCCTCGCCGGGTGTGGCGACTCCGCCCAGGCCTCCTTCGGGCCCTCCTGTGCTGGGTGCCTCCGCGTCGGCTGCTTCGGGCAAGGTTCCCGCCGCGCCTCCTGTGTTGGGTCCTTCGGCGCCGGGAGCGCCCGCGCCCGCCAGGACTCCGGCAGGGCCCCCGGTGTTGGGGCCTGCCGCTTCGGGCGCGGGTGCGCCGGCCAAAACTCCCGCTGGCCCCCCGGTGCTGAGCGCTCCGGCCGCGAACAAGGCTCCGGGACCTTCCGCCTCCGTCCGCGCCTCCGGGCCGGGACTGTCAGCGGTTGGTGCCTCGGGACCAGGCCGGTCATCCGCGCTGGAGGCTGCCCCGGCCCCCTCGCACCCCACCGCGAGCGAACTTCCCGCGGCTGGAACTCCTGTCTCGACGGCGACCTCCGCGCCGGGGAAGGTCGCCGCTTCAGCTCCTGTCGAGCCCGCGGCTCCCGCCAAGCGGAACGGCGTCGCGAACCTGCCTGGTGTCGGCGCGCCCGCGCTGAACCGTCCCTCGCTGGAGCTTGGCGCCGCGCGCGCGTCCGCTGCTCCGGTGTCCCGGGGCGCCGCGGCTTCCGCGCCCGGCCTGCCGTTGATGTCGCCGCCGGGGCTCATGGCTCCGCCGCCTCCGGCTCGGCCTTCCGTCGTACCGCCTCCCGTGGACCTGGCCCCCGTGGTGCCGGATGAACCCGAGGAGCGCACGCTGATGGCGATCCCCACGGCGGACGCACCCGCCGCGGCGCTGCCTCCCGTGCTGCCGCTCCCGGAGCTGGACGAGCCCGAGGAGCGCACGCTGATGGCGATCTCCACGGTGGATTCGCTCGTGCCCGCTGCAGTGCCGCCCCCCGTGCTGTCGCTCCCGGAGCTGGACGAGCCCGAGGAGCGAACGTTGATGGCGATTCCGGCGACCCTGGAAGCGCCGCCCGTAGAAGCCGCGGCGCCGCCACAGGCGGCCTCGCCCGCGCTGCCTCCGCCGATGATGGAGGAGCCCGAGGAGCGGACCGTTCTCGACCTCCGGCCCATCACTCCGGTCAGTCCGCTCGTGGCCCCTCCGGTGCGCGTCGCGAGCGCTCCCGTCCCCGCGCCCGACTCCAGCGAGCCCTCGACCTTCGTCGGCCAGGACGAAGACCTCTTCGCGGCCCCCGAGGAGACCCGGGCCTCGGGGACCTTCACGGGCCAGGTTGCCCCCGCCCCCGTGGCGCCTCCTCCGGCCTGGAGCCCTCC
>NZ_RAWF01000325.1:0-10213 GCF_003612075.1 Corallococcus sp. CA041A | reverse complement strand
TCCTTCCGGTGAGGGGTCCAGGCCTCCTCCTGCCCGGGGGCGGAAGCCGGGGCAACCGCATTCGTCACTCGATGGTGGCGAGGGCCTCCACGCCGTGCTCCTGGCACCAGCGGCGGTACGTCTCCAGCCGCTCCGCGGGGCTCACGCTCTTGAGGACCTGACCGTCGTCGCCCAGGTATTCGATGCCGCCCTTCACGGTGATGTGCAGGACGAGGGGCTCATCGCCCACGACCTTCCAGCTGTCGACGTTGCCGGACGGCTCATAGACATACGTGCCCGGGCCAATCACCTCACCGGTGTCGAGCAGCTGGCGGTGGCCGGAGATGTTGAAGGCGTGCGACTCGCCGACGTGGCGGTGCCGGGGGATGAGGGTGCCGGGCTCCAGGCGGAAGAGGTACATCCAGCCGCTGCCGTCGCGGAAGAAGCGCAGCGGCTTGAACGCGAGCCCGGGCCGGCCCATGGGGATCCACGGCATGCGTTCGGAGTCGACGGGGTGGGAGGCGTAGGTGGAATCGGTCATGCCGGAAGGATGGTCCTCCGCTGGCCCGGTGACAGGGCCAGGATTGACGAATTTCATTGGGCCAATCCGTGGGAGGATGCGGCATGGACTTCCATGTGGAGCTCCGGGGACGCCGGGACCTGGCCGGGCAGATCTACCGGGGGCTGCGCGCGGCCATCCTCGACGGGCGCTTGCGCCGTGGGGAGCGGTTGCCGCCCACCCGCGAGCTGGCGCTGCGCCTGGACGTGGCGCGGAACACCGTGGGCGTGGCGTATGAATGGCTCACTGCGGAGGGGCTCATCGCGGGGCGCACGCGGGCGGGGAGCTTCGTCCAGGGAGAGTCGTCACGGCCGCGTGGCAGGGCAGGGCGGGAGGCCCAGGTGCCGCTGCGCGCCCGGGCCTTCTGGCGCTCATTGCCGGACCTGCCAGCACCGCTGGCTCCCGCCGCGTATGACTTTGGCGTGGGCAGCCCGGACGTCTCGGGCTTCCCATTCGAGTCCTGGCGCCGGCTGGTGGCGCGCCAGCTGCGGGCCGCCACGATGTCCGGGGGCTACGTGGACGCTGCCGGGCACCGGGGGCTGCGGGAGGCGGTGGCGCGGCACGTGGGCGTCTCGCGGGGCGTGCGCGCGGAGGTGGATGACGTGTTCATCACCAATGGCGCGCAGCAGGCGCTGGACCTCGTGGGCCGGGTGCTCATCGAGCCGGGGGACTGCGTCGCCATGGAGGATCCAGGCTATCCGCCCGCGCGGCAGGTGTTCCAGTCGCTGGGCGCGCGCGTCGTGCCTGTTCCGGTGGACGCGGAAGGGCTGGACGTGGCCGCGCTGCCGGACGCCGCTCGGCTCGTCTACGTCACGCCGTCGCACCAGTTCCCGCTGGGCATGCCCATGTCGCCCGCGCGCAGGGTGGCGCTGCTGGAGTGGGCGAAGCGGCGCGACGCGGTGGTGATTGAAGACGACTACGACAGCGAGTTCCGCTTTGGCGGACGGCCCCTGGAGACGTTGCATGGGATGGACCGTTCCGGGCGGGTGCTCTACGTGGGCTCGTTCTCGAAGGTGATGGTCCCCATGCTGCGGATGGGGTTCCTCGTCGCGCCGCCGTCGCTCCAGCGGGAGCTGCGGTGGGCACGGCGCGTGATGGATTGGCACAGTCCGGTGCCGGAGCAGGCAGCGCTCGCGCGGTTCATCGACAGTGGGCTCTTGGCGCGGCACATCCGCAAGATGCGGCGGGATTACGAGGCGAGGCACGCGCGCGTGGCGGAGGGGCTTTCGCGCCACTGCGGAGACTGGCTCCAGGTGGTGCCCTCCGTGGCGGGCCTGCACCTGTGCGCGACGTTCCGGCGAGGCGGCGTGGCGTTGGAGCGGGAGACGGTGGCTCGGGCCCGGGCGGTGGATGTGGGGCTCATCAGCCTGTCGCGTTACTTCGCGGGGCCACGAGCTCGGCCAGGGCTGGTGCTGGGATATGGCGGTATTCCTGCGACACGCATTCCAGAAGGCTTGAAGCGGCTGGGAGCCAGCCTTTCCCATGTGGGATTGACGAAGGGTTGAAGGCAGGCCCTAATTCCTCTCTTCATGCTCAGTGCCGTCGAGGGGGAAGTTGAGTCACAGGCCGTGTGTCCGCAGCATCCCGAAAGGGCAGCGGTGCGCACCTGCGCGCGGTGTGGAAGATATGTGTGCTCGGGGTGCGAACAGGAGAACGGCCAGTGCCGCGAGTGCATGCGGCTCTCCGCCCTGGAGGTGCCCGACTCCCGTGGCCGAGCTCGGCGAGCGGTGACCGCGCTCCAGTTCTCCGCGGCGACGGACCTCTTGAGCCTGGGCCTCCACGTCATCCTGTCCCTGGGGGTGTTCACCGAAGAGGTGCAGGGCGTGCCCGCCGCGGGCGTGGTCTTCCTGAACGTGGGGGGAGGCCTCCTGGCCCAGGTCTTCCTCCTGATGTGGTTCCACCGGGTCGTCCGTCAGCTCAAGGCCCTGGGGCGTGACATCGGGGATTCCCCTGCGATGGCGGTCTGGTGGTGGCTGATTCCCCTGGCCAACTGGGTGAAGCCCTACCACCTGATGAAGGATGTCGCGACGCGGCTGGGTGGGGCGCACTTCGCCTCGGTGCTTCCCCTCTCCGTGTGGTGGGGGGCCAACGTCCTGTCGCGGATCATGAATCAGGTGGACCAGCGGATCATCGGGAAGCTGGAGACGGCGGATGGGGGCATGTCGACCGCCGGCGCCGTGGTGGGCCTGATCGCCGCTGGCTCCGCCCTGGTCATGGCCCTCTTCAGCATCCAGATCATCCGGGCGCTCCAGGAGAAGCTCGACCAGCGGCGCGACGGGCTGGAGTTCGGGGACGGCCCTGTGCCGGAGGCCGGGGCCGAAGCGGCGTGAGGCGGGTTACTTCGCCAGCCGGGTCGCGTGGCTCGCGGCGAGCTTCCACTGGCCCTCGCGGTAGACCCAGGTGTCGGTGAACTGGAAGTCTCCTTCGAACTGCGTCTTGCCGGAGTGGCCCTTGAGGGTGGTGATGCCGGTGACGACGGCGGCGTCGCCATACAGGCGGATCTTCTGGTGGTGGTTGCGGAAGACCTCATAGACGGGGTCCTTCTTCGCCACCTCCGCCAGGTTCTGCTCCAGGTCGGTCACCGTGCCCTTGGAGTCGGTGAGCGTGAAGCGCGCGTCCAGGCTCTTTCGCAGCGTGGCGACGTCGGCGGTCTCGAAGGCGCGGCAGAGCGCGGCCTTGACCTTGAGCAGCTCGCGCTCGTCCTTCGCGGGGTCCCGGGCTTCCGCGGCGCCCGTGGCGAGGGCGAGAACGGTGGTCAGCGTGGTCTGGAGTTTCATCCGGGGCTCCGTGCGTGAGGTGGGAGGCGGCAGGCTACCGCGCTCAGACAGGGGCCGCGACGCGGACCAGCTGCTTGCCCAGGTTCCGACCCTCGAACAGGCCGCGCAGGGCGGACGGCGCCTGCTCCAGCCCTTCGGCGACGGTCTCCGTCAGGGCGAGCTCCCCCAGGGCCGCCCAGGTGGACAGCTCGCGGAAGGCCTCGGGGAAGCGCGGGACGTGGTCCAGGAAGATGAAGCCCTCCATGCGTGCCCGCTGGAAGGCCAGCTGCATGTAGTTGCGCGGCGTGGCGCCGTAGTCACGGTCCTTGTAGCCGGAGGAGACCGCGCCGCAGAGCACCACGCGGGCGCGTACCGCCAGGTGGTCCAGCGCCGCCTCCAGCACGGGCCCTCCCACGTTGTCGAAGAAGACGTCGATGCCCTTGGGCGCCAGTGCCTGGAGGCGCGTCCGGACGTCCTCGGACTTGTAGTCGATGCAGGCGTCGAACCGGGCAACGCGGGTGACCCAATCGACCTTGTGCTGGCCGCCCGCGATGCCGATGACGCGGCAGCCTCGGAGCCTTGCGACCTGTCCGGCGATGGAGCCCACACTTCCAGCGGCGCCGGAGACCAGGACGGTTTCACCTGGTGCCACGCGGGCCACGTCCGTCATGCCAATCCAGGCGGTCAGCCCGCTGGCGCCGTAGAGGTTCAGCATGGCCTTGGGGTCGATGCCGTCCGGCACCTTGTTGAAGCCGAAGAGGCCCGCGTCACCGGCCAGCGCGTACTCCTGCCAGCCCGTCATGCCCGTCACCCAGTCGCCCACGGCCAGCCGTTCGGAGCGGGACGCGATGACCTGTCCGACACCTGCCCCGCGCATGACCTCGCCGAACTCGACGGGCCGGATGTAGGTCGCGTGGGGATTGAGCCACGTGCGCTGGGTGGGTTCGATGGCGAGCCAGACGACGCGCACGAGTGCTTCGCCGGGGCCCGGGGCCGGCACCGGCGTCTGACGCCATTCGAAGCAGGAATCGGAGACTTCATCGTGGGGACGCGACTTCAGCGCCCACTGGTGGTTCATGGTGTCTCCTTGGAGAACGCGGGGGCCGCGAGCTTTCGGGCGCAGTCGCGGATGTCGTCCGGCCAGCTCCGGGTCCACTTGTTGAAGCGGGTGCGGTCGCCCGCGTAGAGCGCGCGGGCGGCCTCCTCGTAGCCCGGCGCGTTGCCGGCCATCGTGGTCATGAAGCGGTCCGTGGCGGCCTGGGCGCGGCGGACACGGTCGGCGTCGCCGCTGTTCGCGCGAGCGGCCTCCACCAGCTTGCGCAGGGCCACGGACGCACCGCCGGGTTGCTCGGACAGCCACTCCCAGTGGCGGGGGAGCAGCGTCACCTCGCGGGCCACGACGCCCAGCTTCGGACGGCCGGGGCCTCGGGGCTCGGAGGACTCGGCGGCCGGGTCCGGCGCGGGTTGGAGGCGGGCGAGCACCTCCGCCAGCGTGCCGCGCAGGTGGAAGTCCACGGTCCGGCCCGTGGCGTCATCGAACAGGATCAGGGATTCATGCTCGCCCGCATCGAGCGCGGCCTTGGCGGCGGTGACGACCTCGGCCGGTGAGCCGGAGGCAAGCAGGCGTTGGCCGGTGAAGGCGGTCCAGGTGGCGGAAGGAGAAATCATGTTGGGGATATTACCCGGGTATAAACAGGCGTCAATTCCATCCGGGTAATATGGGCTCATTGACCGGAATGGCTGGCCATGGGAGCAGGTCGGTCAGGAGGCGAGGCATGAAGGACGCGAACCGGATTCCCGTCATCGTGGGCGTGGGGCAGATCAACGACCGGCCGGAGGATCCGCTGCGGGGCCTGGATTCGCTGGGCTTGATGGAGGCCGCGCTGCGAGCGGCGGACGCGGATGCGGGCGGTGGGTGGCTCTCCCGGCTGGATTCGCTGGCGGTGGTGGATCAGCTCTCGTTCCGGCAGATGGGCCCGTTGCCGCTCGCGCTGGCGGAACGCCTGGGCGCCCGGCCGCGCATTCATGAACAGACGGCGGAGGCCAACGGGGACAGTCCGGTGCGGCTGCTTCACGAGGCCGCCAACCGCGTTGCTTCCGGTGCCGTGGAGGTCGCGGCGGTCGTGGGCGGCGAGGCCCTGCGCACGGCGGCCCGGCGCGCGGCGCTGGCTGCGGGGGATGCACCCTCCGCGCACAACGCCGCGACGAGCATCGGTGTCCAGGCTCACGCGGCCTACCGGAAGCGCTACGGCCTCAACTCTCCGGTCGACGTCTATCCCCTGTATGAGAACGCCGGCCGTGCCGCGTATGGCCAGACGCTGGCGGAGGCGCAGCGGGAGAGTGGCGAAATCTGGTCGCGGTTCTCGCAGGTCGCGGCGGGCAATCCGGGGGCGTGGATCCGCGAGCCTTTGTCCGTGGAAGAGATTGTCACGCCCTCCGCGTCCAACCGGCCCATCGCGTTTCCATATTGGAAGCGGATGGTGGCGAACAGCGCGGTCAACCAGGGCGCGGGGTTCCTGGTCACCAGCCTGGCGAATGCGCTCGCGCGCGGTGTGCCGGAGGACCGCCTCGTGTACGTGGGACGGGGCGCGGCGGCGCATGAGCCGGAGGACTTCCTCGCGCGCGATGGCTATGCAAGCTCACCGAGCATGGCCGTGTCGCTGCGCCGCACGCTGGAGTTGAATGGGTTGACCGTCGACATGCTCGACTTCGTGGAGCTCTACAGCTGCTTCCCGTGCGTGCCGAAGATGGCGCGCCGGGTGCTGGGCTGGCCGCTGGAGAAGCCCGCCACCGTGTTCGGGGGGCTCACGTTCGGCGGTGGGCCCATCGCCAACTACATGAGCCACGCGGTGGTCAGCATGGTGCAGCGGCTGCGCGAGCAGGGCCGTCATGGCCTGCTCTTTGGCAACGGCGGCTTCGCTACGCACAATCACAGCCTCGTGCTCACGCGCGAACCGCCGCCTGCTGGAACACTGCCCCAGCCCTTCGAGCATCAGGCGGAAGCCGACGCCGCGCGCGGCCCGGTCCCTCCGTTCGTGGAGGGCGCCACGGGCCCCGGCCGCATCGAGACGTACACCGTGCTGTACGAACGCGACGGCAGCCCGAGGTTCGGCGTCATCGTCGGGCGCGGCGCGTCCGGTGAGCGTTTCCTCGCGAAGGTCCCGGCCCACGACACCGCGGGCATCGACTTCCTGTGCGACGGGAAGGAGGAGCCTATCGGCAGTGAAGGTCACGCCGTCGCCGGACCCGGCGGGGACATCCTCTGGCACCGGTCTTCCTCCTAAAGCGTATAGGCGGGATGGGAGACCTCAGGGAACGTGCGCCTCTTCTGGAAGGGCGTCCCCACCCAGCTCAGCACGGGCGAATGGTCGCTGACGCTCGAGGCCGGCGCCGCGATGGACGCTGTCACCCACGCGACCCGCTTCGTGCACCACGCGTCATCCATGCACACCTACGCTGTGTGGAACCATCCATCCATGACAGAGTGGGAGCCATCCGAATCCTCCTCTCGATCGCGTTCTGGACCTTCCTCGCGCTGTCCAGCGCGGTGTTGTTCCTTGGAGCGCTCCTGCTGTGGGCGCTCACCCGCCCGTTTGACGCGAATGGACGCGTGCTTCACCTGTACTCGTGCTTCTGGGCACAGCTGTATTTCTACGTGAACCCGATGTGGCACCTGCGGGTGGAGGGCCGCGAACGCCTGCCCTGGAAGGGCGCGGCGGTGCTGGTGGCCAACCACGAGTCGCTGGGGGACATCCTGGTCCTCTTCGGCCTCTACCGGCCTTTCAAGTGGGTCTCCAAGGCGGAGAACTTCAAGCTGCCGCTCATCGGCTGGAACATGCATCTCAACCGGTATGTGCCGCTCATCCGCGGAGACCGGGCGAGCATCATCCAGATGATGGCCGGGTGTGAGCGTTGGCTGTCGCGTGGCGTCCCCATCCTGATGTTTCCCGAAGGCACCCGCTCCAAGGATGGGGAGGTGAAGGCCTTCAAGGACGGCGCCTTCACGCTGGCCATCCAGCAGCGCTGCCCCATCATCCCCGTGGTCCTCACTGGCACCGCGCGGACCATGCCCAAGCACGGGCTGGTCATCCAGCAGGCGGTCCACGCCCGGGTGCGTGTGCTGGAGCCCATCGACCCGGAGGGCTTCGCCGGGGACGTGCACGCCCTGCGCGACCACGTGCGCGATGTCATTGTCCGTGAGAAGGCGCGCATGGAAGCCGAGCGCTGAACATCACGCAACCGGCCCGAGACACCGAGCCGTAGCCCCACGTCCTTGAGCAGCACCCACCGCGCCCGATGCGGAAAGGACGGCGTCCACGGCCGGTAGGGCACATGCGGCAGCACCCGCTCCACCAAAGGAAGGGGGAGGAGCCTGCGCCGAATTCTGTGCCCAGCTTCGGGGGGCCGGGGCCTCGGGGCTCGGAGGACTCGGCGGCCGGGTCTAGCCTTCATTTCTTGAAATACCGTTGTTTCTGAAGCAACCCGTTCAGCTCCACCGCGACAATGGAGCCTGCCCGCCCGTGGAGCGCGCCAGCCATCTCGTGATGGCGCGACAGGAAGATGCGAGCTGGAACGGAGCCTGTGATGCACCCCGCGAATCACGACTTGAAGAGCACCTGGAAGGTCCTGTCCCTGGGGCTGCTGGCCGCGTGGATGGGCTGTGGCGGGGATCCGCTCCATGAGCCCCTGGCCTCGCAGCAGGGGGCGCTCGTGGACGGCTACAACCTCGTCGTCACGGGCGTGAGTCCCACCACGGTGTTTCCGAGCAGTGCCGTCACCTTCAGCGCGACCATCCGGAACGCGGGGAACGTCGCGACGCC
Organism: Corallococcus sp. CA041A; assembly: GCF_003612075.1. Lineage (NCBI taxonomy): Bacteria > Pseudomonadati > Myxococcota > Myxococcia > Myxococcales > Myxococcaceae > Corallococcus > Corallococcus sp. CA041A. The sequence goes on along the minus strand of NZ_RAWF01000325.1, from coordinate 2,099 downwards.
CGCGGGCATCGTCCACGGCCTCTCCTTCTGGGTGAACGGTACACAGGTGTCGTGGTCGGACACGTACACGAGCTCCATCGCGCCGGGGGGCAGCGTCACGCTCACCGCCAACTCCGGCCCCGCGGGGACGAAGGTGTGGACCGCGCCGGCCACGGCGGGGGCCCACACGCTCCTCGCGCATGTGGATGACATCAACCGCCTGCCGGCGGAGACGAACGAGAGCGATAACCAGTCCAGCTTCCCGCTGAGCGTGACGCCCGCCGCGACCTGCTCGGACCAGGTGCGCAACGGCACCGAGACAGGCGTCGACTGCGGGCCGGACTGTGGCCCCTGTGAGTGGCCGTTCACCGCGGTGCCGCGCACCACGCTCCGGACGTCGGCGAAGCGGGTGTATGCGCACTGGCACTACTACCCGGTGTCGTTCGACAACGCCAACCCGACGTCCAATGACTATTACGAGCGCGCCTACATCGCGGTGAATGGCGAGAGCGGAAGCCACGCGGCCTACGGCGGCATGATGCGAGAGCGGCCGCTCCCGAGACTTCCCCGCGCGGAGACTGACTGGCGGCTTCGCGACGCGAAGGACGAAATCGAGCTCGCGGCGAGGATTGGCATTGATGGCTTCTATCTGAACCTGTGGACCGACAGCGACGTGAACAACGGCGCGGTGTGGACGCGGGCGAAGACGATTGTCGACGCGGCCTCGCAGGCCGGCGGCTTCGACATCATCCCCAACTTCGACATGACCATCCTGGGGACGGGGAGCCAGGCGGGGGACCAGGACCTGATGATTCGCATCCTGGGGCAGCTGAAGGGCTCCGCGGCGCTCCTGCGGCGGCCGGATGGGAGGTATGTCGTTGGCCTGTTCAATCCTGCCGCGCAGGGCCGGACAGCGGCGTTCTACGCCACCGTGAAGCAGCGCGCGTCAACGGAGCTGGGCATGAGCCTGTACCTGGTGCCGGTCTTCCTTGGCACTGGGAGCACGGCGCTCTTCGAGGAGTACAAGAGTGTGGGGGATGCCTACGCGGGGTGGGGGACGGCCGTCCCGGTGACGACGGCGGGGTACTCCGGGAGCCTGAAGACGAAGGCGGCCGGGTACGGGAAACAGTGGATCCATCCGATGAGCAGTCAGGACTACCGGCCCAAGGACAAGGCCTTCTGGGAGGCGCGCAACTCCCTGACGCTCCGCTCCATCTGGGAGAATGTGATTGCCGACGGCCTGGACGAGGTCCAGATCGTCACCTGGAACGACCAGCACGAGCACCACAACATCCGGCCGTCGACGGGGAAGCAGTGGCCCGCGTACGACATGACCGCGTATTACATCCAGTGGTTCAAGACGGGCACGCGGCCGACCATCGAGCGCGACGTGCTGTATTACAATCACCGCATCCACCATCAGTCTCTCGTGCCCACGACCCAGACGTCCGCGAACCTCGCGGTGTGCAAGGCAGGGTGCCCGGCGACGAATGAAGTGGAGCTGGTGGGCTTCCTCACGTCCGCGGGCCGGCTTGAAATCACGCAGGGCACGACGACCTACGGCGAGGACAAGACAGCGGGCGGCGTGCAGGCCATCCGGACGGCGTTGACGGTGGGGACGCCGACCTTCCGGCTGAAGCGCTCGGGGGGCACCGTGGTGCAGCTCCAGAGCATGCACCCCATCGTGGGCTCCATCGCGTATCAGGACCTGCTGTACCGCGCCGGAAGCTCGGCCCGCGCGGCGCTCCCATCCTGCGCGACCTCCTGTGCCAACGCAGAGGCCCGCTGCCGGCTGTGCCCCGGCGAGCCGATGTGGCTGAAGCGCTGAAGACGCTCAAGGGGCGACGGGCCTGGGCTTCGGCGGCAGTACCCTGGCCGGATAGTTGCTGAAGGAGGCGACGGCTCCTGCGCGGGTGCAGGGCCTGGCCCCTCGAATCGAGCCCCCAGCCCGTCAGGTTGTCATCCTGGCGGGCCTGGGGGTGTGCCATTCCGGCACGGGCTTTCGAGGGAAGGAGACAGCGGGTGTTCACCGTCTTCGATTTGTTTCGGTGGCTGTCGGTCCTGGCGGGCGCGGGTGTGGGCGCATTCGTGGGGCACGGCCTCCTGGGATGGATGGGGGC
>NZ_RAWF01000324.1:0-10222 GCF_003612075.1 Corallococcus sp. CA041A | reverse complement strand
CTCGGCGCTGTGGCACCGTCACTTTGAGGTGGTTGCCGCTTCGGCTCATCCACCGCTCCTCCTGCCCTCCTGCAGGGCAGCGGTGGATGCTACCTCCCTAGGCAAAGATTTACCCCGGATGGCTTAGAAGTGCTGGCGGTTGTGGGGTTCGTCCAGGGCCCCGGGGACCACGTTGTGCTGGCCGCCGTCCCCAGGGGGCCGTAGAGGTCCATCGCCCTGGGTGAAGGGCGTGGTCTCCAGGACATGGAAAAAGATGGACCCCTGGAATCCGTGTGGAGCGTCCAAGGGGGCTCACGAATGTCCGTGAGCCACATCCACCTGCTCGAGGAGTTCCCATGACCGCTCGCCGTGCATCCTTCTTCCGCATTTCATCGAGCGCCGTTGTCGCGTTGGCCCTGCTGTCTGGATGCGGTGGCGGCCTGGCCACGTCCAACCCGCGCTACTTCACCGGCGGGAAGTGGAACGCCCTGGACGGTCCCTACGCGCTCACCCCCATGCTCGCCTGCGCCTACCCGGCGGAGGGCAACGACCAGGTGTACCGCAACCTCGAGGATGCCCTGGCTCCGGCGCTCTGGAGCGCGTACGGCAAGGACGTCGCCGAGGTTCAGGTGAAGAAGGTGAAGGGCGACAGCCCGTGGTGCGAGTCGTTCCCCAACATCGCCACCGACAACTTCACCGTCCCTCCCCGGATGAAGAAGGAACTGGCCGAGTACGTGAAGCAGTCCGGCGCCAAGGGGGTGATCATCCCGGTCGCGCACATGTACCGCTCGCCCATCATGCGGGAGATCGTGGCCGCGGACGAGACGCAGATTGGCAGCGTGGAGACCGATCGCTTCGGTGCTGACGGCACCGCGGGCCTCTTCGTCCACTACATCAACGAGAGCGGAGACCTCGTCTACACCGGGCGTTCGAAGACCCATGGCCTGGGTGTGCTCGCGGATCCGGTGGGCTACATGCGCGCCCACGCAGCGGACTATGCACAGCAGATGACGCAGAAGGCGCCCCCGGTCGCGCTCCAGTAGCCACCCCGCGCCCGAAACACGAAGGCCGGTGGTTCCGTGAAGGAACCACCGGCCTGTGTCTCTTCAGAGCGGCGGAAGGGATTCGAACCCTCGACCCCGAGCTTGGGAAGCTCGTGCTCTACCAACTGAGCTACCACCGCGGGTGATGCGCGAAGCGAGGCCCAAAGTAGGGGCGGGGCCCTGCCTTGTCAACGGGAAGAATCGCCTGGGTCTTCCAGTGGGAAGGTCTCCGCGCACGCAGGGCATGACGCGGTTCCTCCCAGGCACCGCAGCCAGGTGGCCGCACGGGAGTGGCCCGCGTGCAGGCTCAACGCGAGCAGCTGCTCCCGAGGCCCCGCCCCGTCGTCCGATGGGGCGGTCCGCTCCGGTGCGGGTGTCACCGGCAGGCGTTGGGCTCCGGGCTTGAATGCGGCGTTGGGCTCCGCCGAAATGCTCATTCCTTCATCTTCGGGAAGAAGGACCAGCGGGACACCGCACTTCGGACACTTCGTTTCCAACTGGTCGGCCGCGAGCCCGTCGATCTGGTACCCGAGCCGCTTCCATCCGGACAGGCCTGCCAGGGCCATGAGCAGGTGGAGATGGGTCGTCAGGCGAGGCGTGGCGACCCTCAGCTCTTCCAGCGCCAGCCGGCGTGCATGCGCGATGGCTGTCTGGAAGTCAGTCCGGAACTCCTCGGGCACGACATCCACTGGCCCTTCAAGCACCGTGATGCCAACGACGACCGCGCATTCCCGCCGCGTCACGGGCCCTGGATGCGCAAGGGCCACCTCCACGACGTGGGGGATCGCGGCATACGCACCCGAGCAGATCGATCCCGGGTGGAAGAGGGCCTCCCAGAGTCCACCCCACCACAGGCCTTCATCCTCGGGATGCTCCCTCAACTGGCGGAGCAATCCTGGGACGTGGGAGGCAGGGCCCTTGGCCGCCTCCAGTGCATGCCACCGTGGTGAGTCGAGTGGCAGCACGTCGGGCTACTCCCCCTCCTCGACGGTGAGCTGGTACGAGTCCTGGAAGTTCGCCTCGCGATTCTTCGCGTCGCGCACCTCGAAGACGTAGACGCCGGGCTCGGCGCTGTAGCGGATGGTCTCCGGCAGGTCACCCTTGGCGCGGTCGGACGTCTGCACCAGGGTCAGCTTTCCGTCCGGTTGCACCCGGTGCAGGTAGAGCCCCACGTCCACCTTCAGGATGCCCAGCAGCGTCGCGGTGATGGCCGTGCGCACCGGCCGGTCGGACAGGTCCACCCGGAAGAAGTCCACGTCCTTCGCCGGGTACACCGTGCCGCGCACCGCCTTGCCCAACGTCAGGTCCTGCGCGCGGTCGGCGGTGTTGTTGGGCTCGCGCTCCTCGCCGCCGTTGTCCGGCACCGTCGTCACGCTGATGCGGTAGGGCTGGTCCGCGTTCTCGAAGTCCTTCACGAACTTGCCGTTCACCTTCCGGAACGAGCCCTCCACCCGGAAGTAGCAGGTGCCGTTGCACGCCACGTTGTTCAGCCGCTCCGGCTCCTTGAGAGCGCCGTCGTTGGCCTTGAGGAGCACCGTCTCCTTCTGCCCGTCACCCTGCGGCGGCTCCACCATCGACAGCGTCAGGTCCAACCGGTCCACGCCCGACAGCTCCACCTTCGCCAGCACCGGCTCGCGCGTCGTCAGCACGTAGTTGTCCACGTCCGACTTGGGCGACAGGAAGCCCTCGCGGAAGCCCGCGCCCGTCAGCGGCGTGGCCTTGAGCAGCTCGTCGTTGGGCTCCAGCTCCGCGTGCGCCCCCGCCTCCTCCTGGGACACCGTCAGCGTGTAGGGCACCTGCGCGTTGTACGTGCGCCGCTGCGCCTTGCCCGTCCCCGTCCAGCCGCCCTTCACCACCACGTAGACCACCCGGTCCGTGGCCCTCACGCCGATGTTGCGCAGCGCGAGCGGCTCGCCCTCCTTGCCCTGCAGGGTGAAGAGCGGCGCCTCCGCGGCGGACAGCACCGAAATCTCCGGCCGCACGCCCTCCACGGCGGACAGCTCGATCTTCAGCGCCACCGACGGCACCTCCGGCTCGAGGGGCGGGAGGCCCGCGTCCGCCGCCTGGGCCGCCGTCGCCCCCGCCAGCTCTCCGGGCGCCGTGGGCGTCGCGCCCTCCGGCGGCTGAGCGGGCGGCTCTCCGCCTCCAAATGTGCCCTCGGGGGAGGGCGCCGCGTTGTCGTCGATGACCGGCGTCTCGTCCGGCACGGACGGCGGCGGCACGGCCGCGGGCGTCGAACCCGGAGCCGGCGCACCGGGAGCTTCGGGCGTCGCGCCCGGCGCCGGTGCGCCACTGTCCTGGACCGCGGGGACTTCACCCTCGGGCATGGCGGGGCCGGGCAGCTCCACCCGGTACCAGTCCTCGTCTCCGGAGTGCCCCAGGAACGCCGTCACCGTCTGCCCCAGCGGCAGCGCGGCGGCGTCCACGGCGCGGTCGTTGGGCTCGCGCTCCTCGCCGTCGTTGGGCTGGCGGTACTTCACCTCCAGCGTGTACGCCCCGCCCGTGCCCTTGCGCGCGGGCGACACCACCAGCCAGCGCTCCTTCTCCACGTAGAGGTTCGGAAGGCGCTCCCCCTTGCCCTCGCCCTCGCTGTTCACGCCCACCAGCCGGTTGCGGTCCTGGTCGTAGACGTCCAGCTTCACGTCCCCACCGGGCAGGCCCGTCACCGTCACGTCCGCGATGCGCGGGGTGCCGGGGGCCAGCCGGTACCAGTCCTCATCCAGCTTGTTGGGCTCCGCCGCCAGGCCGCCCGTCACCACGCTGTCGCGGGTAATCGGCAGCGCCTGGTCGGGCCGCTCGTTGGGCTCCTTCTCCGTGAGGGCGGAGGGGCCCGTCTCCTCCACGCCCGCGTCCGGCACCTCCGCAGGCACGTCCTTCTTGCATGCGGCCACCCCCAGCAGCCCCACGACACAGACCCAGCCCCAACGTCGCATCACGTCTTCCTCCTCGGTCGGTCCGCCTTGTCGGCCTGGGCGTGTCCGGGTGTCAAGCACCCCCAACCCCTGGCGGGCCGCTTTCATCCTCGCCCCCGGCACGTCACATGGACAACGCCAGGCCCTCCTTCGCGGCCCGCGAGGTCCGGTGGTGGCGGAAGGTGCACACCCGGACTGGAGCCCCGGGGTGGGGACGATCCAAGATGGGCCCCATGCGACGCCTGTCCCTGGCCTGCCTGCTGTTTGTGTCTCCGTCCGTCCTCGCCGCCGCGCCCGCCGCGCCCGGCTATGCCCAGGCGGAGGCCTGGCTGGAGAAGGAGGGGCGCCCGGACCACTACGTGCCCCTCAACATGCTGGACGGCCGGGACACCACCGTCTGGTGCGCGGAAGGGGAGAAGCCCTCCCACGTCTTCATCGGCTTCAAGGAGCCCGTCACCCTGGACGAGGTGCGCGTCTACACGGGCGACGGAACCTCCCGCGACGCGTTCAAGGCCAACGGCCGCGTGCGCAAGTTCACCCTCACCAGCGTGGACGCGTCCCGCAGCGTCACCGTGCAGGACAAGCGGGGCCTGCAGGCCGTGCCCCTGTCCCAGCCGCTGTTCGGCGCGCGCTTCATCCTGGAGGTCGCGGACCGCTTCCCCGGCGCCAGGGAGGACAGCCCGGTGTGCCTCACCGACCTGGTCCTCTACTCGGGCGGAAAGCCCCTCAACGGCCCCGCGCTGGCCACCCGGTACAAGTACGACGCGCGCGTGGCCCCGCTCGTGGGCACCTGGTTCGGCGGGCATGAAGGCGCCCCGGAGCGCTTCCTGTCCTTCTTCGTGGACGGCACCTGGCGCTTCTCGCTGGAGCCCCTGGAGACGCCGGAGCCCACCACCGTCGTCAGCGGCACCTACACGGTGTCCGGCAACAAGGTGACGTTGGACATCCCGAAGAAGGGCAAGGTGACGGCCCGCTTCGAGCGGACCGCCGCTGGCGAGGGGCCGAAGGCGGCCGCCGCGCTGTCGCTGGACGGGACGCTCCCCGAGGAGTGGGGAAGCGCCTTCCGCGGCAAGCCTTGAGAACGACCGGGCGCCTGGGAGAACCGGGCGCCCTCCGAGCCTGGGGCCTGGAGCCTGGGGCCTAGATGGCCGCCTTGGACTTCCGCTTCGCGTCGAAGTTGCGGAAGAAGGTGACCATCTCCTGCTCGGCGGCCTTGGCGTCCGCGGCGTCCGCGAACTCCGACTCCAGGAAGATGCCGCCGCAGGACTCGCAGGTGTCGTAGTGCAGCGGATGCTTCCGGTCGCCACCATCGATGCGTACGAAGTCCACCTGGCAGTCCGGGCACTGCCCTGTCAGGGCCTCCGCGTCGACCTTGCCCCCGAGTAGCTCCAGACCGGGCAGGTTGTTGTGAAGGAGGATGCGGCGCAGGTCCGAAACATCGGTCCACAGGCCTCCGCAGTCTCCACACTTCCGCAACGTCTCGTGATCTCCTTCGAGATCAGTCATCTCGACGCTGCAACCGGGGCAATTCATGGGGCGGCTCGTTCTCCTGAAAGGGGGGAGCGGAAGGTGCTCCCCAGTGAATGGAGAATGATAAGTCGCCCAAAAATTGGGATGCAACCCGTGCGGCGGCTTCTGTTGGCAACGTGCCGTCGGCCGGCCCCCTAGGCTCAGGCCCGCTCCTTCACCCGGCGGATGTCCGCCCCCAGGCCCCGCAGTTTGCGCTCCAGCCGCTCGTACCCGCGGTCCAGGTGGTAGACGCGGCTGACCTCGGTCTGCCCGTCGGCTCGCAGGCCAGCCAGGATGAGCGACGCGCTGGCGCGCAGGTCGGTGGCCATCACCTGTGCCCCGCTGAGCGCCTTCACGCCCTTCACCACCGCCGTGTGCCCCTGGATGGTGATGTCCGCGCCCAGCCGGTGCAGCTCCGGCACGTGCATGAAGCGGTTCTCGAAGATGTTCTCGGAGATGACGGACGTGCCGTGGCTCACCGTCATCAGCGCCATCAACTGCGCCTGCATGTCCGTGGGGAAGCCCGGGTGCTCCGTGGTGGTGATGTTCACCGACTTGAGGGACCTGGGCGCCTTGCAGCGCAGGCCCCCGCCCTCGGCGGTGATGGTGCAGCCCGCCTCGCGCAGCTTGTCGATGACCGCGTCCAGGTGCTCCGGCCGTGCGTGCTTCACCAGCACGTTGCCCCCGCTGATGGCCGCCGCGACCAGCAGCGTGCCCGCCTCGATGCGGTCCGGCAGGATGGCGTGCTCCACCGGGTTCAGGGAGTCCACGCCCTCGATGGTGATGATGGACGTGCCCGCCCCCTCCACCTTCGCGCCCATCTTGTTGAGGACCCGCGCCAGCTCCTCCACCTCCGGCTCGCGCGCGCAGTTCTCCATCACCGTGCGGCCCTTCGCGAGCACCGCCGCCATCATCACGTTCTCCGTGCCGGTGACGGTGATGACGTCGAAGTTCACCATGCCGCCCTTGAGCTGCTTGGCCCGGGCCTCCACGTAGCCTTCCGTCAGGTGGATGTCCGCGCCCAGCGCCTTCAGGCCCTTGAGGTGCTGGTCGATGGGACGCGCGCCAATGGCGCACCCGCCCGGCATGGACACGCGCGCCCGGCCGAAGCGCGCCACGAGCGGCCCCAGCACCAGGACGCTGGCGCGCATGGTCTTCACCAGGTCGTAGGGGGCCTCCGGGGTGATGTTCCCCGCGATGCTGATTTCACACGTGTCCGCCTTCTTGCCGGTGAGCCGCGCGGCCTCGCAGCCCATCGTGCGGAGCACCTCCAGCATCGTGGCCACGTCCGCCAGGTCCGGCACGTTGCGGAAGGTGGTGGTGCCATCCGCCAGCAGCGCGGAGGCCAGGATGGGCAGCGCCGCGTTCTTCGCGCCGGAGACCTCCACCTCGCCGTGCAGCGCGGTGCCACCCTTCATGACGATCTTGTCCATGTCTTTGACGTGCCTTCTCGTGCGTGCGGTTGCCGGGCCGCGTGTCCCGTGGCCGTCAGGCCGCGGGCTGTGTCCCGAACGCCATGCGTTCACGCCGTTCCAGGTCCTTCTCCACGCGCGCGTCGGAGTAGCCCGCGGCCCGCAGGAGCTCCAGGACGGCGCTTCCCTGGGTCTCACCCATCTCCAATGCAAGCAATCCGCCAGGCTCCAGCACCCGCCGGGCGCCCTCAATCACCCGCCGCAGCGCGACCAGTCCGTCCGGCCCGCCATCCAGCGCCAGCCGGGGCTCGCGCCGCACCTCGGCGGACAGCCCGGCGATGTCGCCCGAGTCGATGTACGGCGGATTCGACACCACCACCCGGAACGTCGCGTCCGGGGGCAGGGGAGAGAACAGGTCGCCCTCCAGCACGCTCACGCGCTCGGCCACGCCCAGGGCCTGTGCGTTCTCACGGGCCAGCGCGCACGCGTCCTTGGACAGGTCCGTGGCCAGCACCGTCGCCTGGGGCCGCTCCGCCGCCACGCTGATGGCGATGCAGCCGGAGCCCGTGCACACGTCCAGCACGCGGCTGGGCGCATCCTTCGGCACCGAGTGCAGCACCGCCTCCACCAGCAGCTCCGTCTCCGGCCGGGGGATGAGCACGCGCGCGTCCACCTTGAACGGGCGGTTGTAGAACTCCTTCGTGCCCGTCAGGTAGTTCGTGGGCTCGCCCGCCATCCGGCGCTCGATGAGCGCCTTGAAGGCGGCCAGCTCGTCCTTGGACAGCGGCCGGTCCAGGTCCACGTACAGGCGCACCCGGCCCGTCTTGAGCACGTGCGCGAGCAGGATTTCCGTCGTGAGCCGGGGCGCATCTACCCCGCGCTTCTCGAAGTGCCCCGTCGTCCAGGTGAGGAGCCGACGGATGGTCCAGACGTCGCTCATGCTTCGCTGGCGGGACGCCCGCCACCCGTCTGCGCCTTGAGGGCTTCTGCCTGGTAGTGGGTGCGGCAGGCGGTAATCACTTCGTCCACGTTGCCCACCATGATGGCCGGCAGGTTGTGCACGGTGAGGCCGATGCGGTGGTCGGTGAGCCGGTCCTGCGGGAAGTTGTAGGTGCGGATCTTCTCGCTGCGGTCGCCCGTGCCCACCTGGCCGCGGCGCATGGAGTCGCGCTCGTTGCGGATGCGCTCCTGCTCCATGTCGTAGAGCTTCGCGCGCAGCATGCGCAGGGCCATGGCGCGGTTCTTCCCCTGGCTCTTCTCCTGCTGGCACTTCACCACGATGCCGGACGGCTTGTGGATGAGGCGCACCGCGGAGTCCGTGGTGTTGACGCTCTGGCCACCGGCGCCCGTGGAGCGCATCACCTGCATCTCGATGTCCGCGGGGTTGATCTGCACGTCCACGTCCTCCGCCTCCGGCATCACCGACACGGTGATGGTGGAGGTGTGGATGCGCCCTTGCGTCTCCGTGGCTGGCACGCGCTGGACGCGGTGGACGCCGGACTCGTACTTGAGCTGGCTGAACACGGCGTCCCCGGAGAGCGTCACCGTGGCGTCCTTCACGCCGCCCGCGTTGCCCGCGCTCATGTCCAGGATGTCCGCCTTCCAGCCCTTGCGGTCCGCGTAGCGCAGGTACATCTGCATGACCTCTTCGGCGAAGAGGGCCGCCTCGTCGCCACCCGCGCCCGCGCGGATCTCCAGGATGACGTTCTTCTCGTCATTGGGATCCTTGGGCAGCAGGAGGATCTTCAGCGCGGCTTCCTGCTCCTCGCGCTGCTCCTTGAGGCCCGGCAGGGACTCCTTGGCGTAGGCCTTCTCGTCGGGGTCGGAGCTGGACAGCCACGACTCCACCTCCGACAGGTCCGCCAGCACCTTGCGGTAGCCGCGGAAGGTCTCGACGAGCCTCTCCAGCCCGGCGCGCTCCTTGGACACCTTCTGGAGCTTCGCCGTGTCGGCGAGGATATCGGGGTTCGACAGGTCGGCCGTGAGTCGCTCGAAGCGGCGCTCGACCTCTTCCAATTTGTCAATCATGCGTGGTTCCCGGGGCGTCTTGCCCCGTTGGGCGCCCCGTGGCAAGGGCCGAGGGCGTCAAGGAAAACCTTGGCCGTATGGGCAGCGGCATGTAGAACGGCCCCCGTCGCCGCCCGGTGCGGCTTGAATCACGCTCAACACGGAGTCCTTCCACATGGCCGCACAGAAGGGGAATCGTTCCAAGAAGAAGCTGAAGAACCGCGCCAAGACCCGGAAGGCGCAGCTGAAGCGCCGCCGCACGCGCTTCAAGCGCGGCCAGCGCAACAACAAGTAGTCCTGGAAGCTACTGCCCCCCTCTCACACTGGAGGAGGGGGGCGGCTGGCTCCCTGCTCCCCCGGCTTCCAACGCGGGGAGCATCCGCTCCAGCCCCGGCGTCCCCTGCGACGCGGTGCGCAGCAGCGTCATCACCCCATCGGCCTCGGCACCCGTGACGGGCACCGGCTGGACGGGGAACTCGGGGTAGCGGTCGGTCCTGAGGGGCAGCACGTCACTGGAGACATAACCCGTGGAGTCGAAGCGCGCCCGCCACAGGACGCTGCGCTTGTCCCGGGGGTTCCAGTTCCCGCCGAACACGAAGTTGCCCAGCGAGTAGAGCACCGGCTTGCCCTGGTACAGCTCCATGGACTGGAGCACGTGCGGGTGGCTGCCCAACACCCCCGCCGCCCCCGCGTCGATGGCCGCGTGCGCCAGCCGCACCTGATACGGCTCCGGGGTGGTGTTGCCCTCGATGCCCCAGTGGAAGAAGGGCAGCACCAGGTCCGCCTGGGCCTTCGCCGCGGCGATGTCCTCGCGCAGCATCCGCTCCATCACCTCCACGTCGGAGAAGTGCCCGGCCACACCCGGCGTGGTGTCCGTGGCGTAGACCTCCCGGGGTTCGATGTTGCGCGTGCCCAGGAAGAAGTAGCCCAGGAACGCGACGCGCAGGCCCCCCACGGTGAGGATGGCCGGGCGGCGCGCCTCCGCCAGGGTGCGGCCGGCCCCGAAGTAGGGGATGCGCGCGGCCTCCAGGGAGGTGAGGGTGTCCAGGAGCCCCTGGGCGCCGTAGTCCATCATGTGGTTGTTGGCCAGGCTCACCACGCCCACGCGGCCCGCGGTGAGCACGTTCACCAACTCCGGCCGCGCGCGGAAGTTGAAGTTCTTGGGCAGCTTCACCGTGCTGTCCGTGTACGGGCACTCCAGGTTCACGACGAACAGGTCGCCGGAGTCCACGATGGGCATCACCTCGCGGAAGCCGTACGCGAACATCTCCTCGCGCGTCCTCCCCTTGGCCACCTGATCATCGAAGTACTCCTCGTAGTGGTAGCCCACCGTCACGTCGCCGCCCACCAAGCGCAGGGC
>NZ_RAWF01000323.1:0-10253 GCF_003612075.1 Corallococcus sp. CA041A | reverse complement strand
CACCCCCAGCGTCAGCCCCACCTCCACCAGCACCCGCACCTGCGTCGGATGCGCCTCCGCCAGTGTCCGCGCCAGCGCCAGCGCCGACGTGTAGCGGCCTCCCCGGCGCAGGCGGTCCACCTCGCGCAAGGGCTCGGAGAGCTCCGGGGGCCACGCCTGTCGTCCGTTGCGTTCCATGGGGTGGGGGCGGTCGTCCGCATTTCGCAGGCACGTCCCGGGGTGTCAAGGCTGCGACTTGACCCGGAGGCCCGGTCGCGCGAAGAGCGCTGGCATGAAGCCCTGGGAAACAGTGGAGCGAGCGCAGTTGCCGGACGTGGGCGAGGTCGTGCTCGCCAAGCGGGACGAAGAGTACGTGCTGCGCGTGCGCGGCCAGACGTTGATGTCCAGCCGCCAGCATGGCTCGGAGATGGCCATGGCCGACGCCGGCTGCGCGAACTTCGCGGCGGACGCGCCCGCCCGGGTGCTCGTGGGCGGGCTGGGCTTCGGATTCACGGTCCGCGCGGTGCTCGACCGCCTGGGACCGGGTGCCCGCATCGTTGTCGCGGAGCTGATGTCCCCGGTCGTGGAGTGGAACCGGGGTGTGCTCGCGTCGCTGGCGAACGCGCCGCTGGAGGACCCGCGAGTCACCGTGGTGGAGGGTGACGTGGGCAAGGTGATGCGCAGGCAGCAGGGCGCCTTCGACGCCATCCTGCTCGACGTGGACAACGGCCCGAAGGCCCTGACCCACCCGGACAACGACAGCCTCTACGACCTCACCGGCGTGTCGCACGCCTTCAACTCCCTGCGCTCCAACGGAACGCTGGTGGTGTGGAGCGCCGGGCCCTCGCCCGCGTACGTGAAGCTGCTGGAAGAGGTGGGCTTCACCGTCAACCTCCTCCACCCCACGGCGCACGGCACCAAGGGGCCGCGGCACACCCTCTTCGTCGCCCGGCGCGTGCCCAAGGCGAAGTCCTCGTCCTCGTCGTCCCGTTCGCCGTCCCGGCGCTGAAGCACCCGAGCATTCATCCCTTCCAGAGGTGGCAGCCCATGCGGTGTGTCCGTCTGTTCCTGCTCGCCGTCGTCCTTGTCAGCGGCGTGGCCCATGCCGCTGAAACGGAGCCGATGCCTCCGCACGCGACATTCACGCTGCCGTCGAAGAAGCTCCGGGAACCGCGGCGCATCAACGTCTACACGCCGCCCGGCTATGACTCGGCGAAGGGCGTGCGCTACCCCGTCCTCTACATGCCCGACGGCGGCGAACAGGAGGACTTCCCGCACGTCGCCACCACGGTGGACTCCGCCGTCCGCGCTGGGGAGATGCGGCCCGTCATCCTGGTAGGCATCGAGAACACCGAACGGCGCCGGGACATGACCGGCCCCACGCAGGTCGCGGAGGACAAGGAGATCGCCCCACGCGTGGGTGGCTCCGCGGCGTTCCGCGCCTTCCTGCGCGACGAGCTGATGCCCCACGTCCGCCGCAAGTACCGCGTCACCGACGAGACGGCCATCATCGGCGAGTCGCTCGCGGGGCTGTTCATCATGGAGACGTTCTTCCTCCAGCCCGGGATGTTCGGCACATCCATCGCGCTGAGCCCCAGCCTCTGGTGGAACAACGAGGAATGGGTGCGCAAGGCCGGCGACCAGCTCAAGGCAAGGCCGGGCCTGAAGGCCACGCTCTACATGGCGTCCGCCGGCGACGACGTCGCGGCCGAAGCCGGACGCCTGGCCGAAGCGTTCCGCGCGAACGCGCCCACGGGACTGAAGTGGAAGTACGAACCCCATCCCGACCTGCTCCACGCCAACATCTACCGTTCGCTGGAGGCGAAGGTGCTGCGAGAGGCCTTCGCGCCCGCCTCCACGAAGGCGGTTCCTTGAGCAGCTAGCCAGACGCAAGTCGCCGCAGGAACAACAGAGGACGCAGGGGCTGTCGCCACTCACGAAGCAGGCAGGCCCAGGGTCATGGCAATGAATCGCCAGAGGCGAGCAGCCCACCAGCCCAGGGGGACCCGGCCGCCGTGAAGCGGACCCGCGTCCGTGTGCCCCGCCCCCTGAGAGAAACCGCGAGAGCCCCTGGGCACGAGTTGCTCCTCCACTCCCAAGGCGGCAGAACCTGTCCGACAGCAGGACACGTCGCCCACGGCCGCGCTCACCGAATCCCCGTCACACGCCCCATCTGGCTCACAGGGTACGAGCCAGATGGATGCTGGAGACCGTAGCGGCCCGCTGGTTTGCTCCACGCGGAAGCCGTGTTCCTGGACGAGCCCCTCACTGCTCTCGACTGCTGGGGTGGGACAGTCAAGGACACGCTCCTCCACGCCGGGGCGTGCTTCCACTGCATTGACCTGCGCGGTGGCTGATGCAGGGGCAGGGGGGATTTCCTCCTGGGCGCGGTTGTCCTGAGAGGATGAGCGCCCCTGAGGAGCAGGAGCGAAGGCATTCAGCACGCGCTCATCGCGCGCCTTCAGCAGCGCTGGCAGCTCATGCTGAAGTGCCTGCACGTCGCGCTCGTTCAGAATCGCCATCGCGCGGAAGGCCCACTCACGCAGCGCCGCTCCGCCCATGAGCGGCAGCAGTTGGGCGGCTCCTCCCAGAAATGCCCTCTGCAGGGATTGAACGAGGAGCACGTGCCCCGGACGCGCCGCCACCCGCGCCGCATGCCGAAGCAACTCGAATTCCGCCCGCGCGCAGGTTTCCCCCGACTCCCAGTGCGCCGCGTCCTGGAGCTGGTAGCACGTGCTCCCCAGCCGGTCCAAGTCGAGGTCCGAGGCCCTCGCGCAGCAGTCGGCCAGAAGCTCCACCAGCACCTGCCGCCTGAGGCTGAAGTAGCCCTCCAGAAGCCACCGGGCATCCGGGTTGCTCGCGTCATGTAGCGCCAGCCCCAGGTTCTCCAGCGTCAGCGACTCATCCAGCGGCACCGCTCGCGTCTTGCGTCCGGGACGCTGAAACACCAGCCCCCGTGCCGCCAGCCGCCGCAGCGCCTCGCGGATGGTGCCCCGACACACCTCATAGCGGCGCGCCAGCTTCGCTTCGGAGCCGAATTGCCCGCTCGGGTGCAGCCGCCCCAGCGCGATATCGCGCTCGATTTGCGCCTCCACATAGGCCACGAGTCCTCGCCGTTCCATCCCCATTCCCCCTCCTCGTCACAGCATCGCCATCCAACCACAGGGGTCTGACATGGACGTGCGGGCCCACCCTTCTCATTGCCAGACAGGGGGGCACCCTCCGGGCCCGGTCGGAGAAAAACCTGTCCTACTGTCGGACAAGTTCGCGGGCCGCATGCGGCAAAAACCTGTCCGACTGTCGGACAGGTTTTGAGGCAACCGGCCCCGGGCGGGGCATCTGTCCGTGCCCACGTTCGCGTCCGCGTACGGCCACGACCGCGGCCCACCATCGAGGTGGGGCTTCATGCGGCGCATCCCTGTCCGACTGTCGGACAGGTCTTGAGGTAACCGACCCCGGGCAGGGGCCTCTGCCCGTGCCCCACCTTCGTGTCCGCGTACGGCCACGACCGCGGCCCACCATCGAGGTGGGGCTTCATGCGGCGCATCCCTGTCCGACAGTCGGACAGGTTTCCGGAAAGCGTGCCCGGTGGGCGGCGCTGTGCTCCTCGCGGAGAACTTCAGGCCGTGCCAACCCCTGTGCAAGTCGCTGCACGTCCGGGCGCTGGAAGGACGGGGTCTGGAGTTCGCGACGGCTGAGGGCGCCATCGACACGGCGCAGTGGCTCGACCCGGCAGTGGTGGCCTTTCGTGGTGGCATCAGTCCTTCGGAGCTGGAGGGCTTCGTTCGTCTTCACTGGCGGGTGGGCCCCGCGCAGCGAGGCATTCTTCCAGCTCACCGACGCGCAGCTCGCCGCGGCCCTGGACTCGCCCACGCCGCCAGTGCTGAAACGGCGTCCGGCATCCTGAGCCTGGGGCACGCCGCTACGGCGTGAGCCGCGCGGTGCCCGTGCCCACCGTCTCCGGAGGCCGCATCATCCCGGCCGCCACGCGCAGGCCCAGCCAGCGCGGCGTGAAGCGCGTCAGGTTCGCTTGCATCCAGTTGCGCCACCCCGGCACCACCGACGCCCGGCCCTGGTCCAGGGCCTTGAGGGCGTGCAGCACCACCTCCTCCGCCGTCGCCATGGGACCGACCGCGGCCTGCTGGGTGCCCACCACCTCGAAGAAGGCCGTCTTCACGGGGCCTGGGCACAGCGCGAGCACACGCACACCTCGCTCTCGCGTCTCCTCCGACAGCGCCTCCGTGAAGGACAGCACGAACGCCTTGCTGGCCGCGTAGATGGCCATGTACGGCACCGGCTGGAAGCCCGCGATGGACGCCACGTTGAGGATGCCGCCCACGCCGCGCGCGAGCATGTCCGGCAGGAACAGGTGGCTGGTGTCCGCCAGTGACGTGACGTTGAGCATCACCTGCTCGTGCTGCCGCGCGAACGGCGCCGCGTCGAAGGCCCCGTGCGTGCCGAAGCCCGCGTTGTTCACCAGCAGGTCCACCCGCAGGCCCTTCTCCTGGCAGCGCGCGTACAGCTCGCGGCCCGCGCCCTCGCGGCCCAGGTCCAACGCGATGACCTCCACCTGGATGTGGTGGGCCTCCGTCAGCTCCGCCGCCAGAGCGCGCATCCGGTCCCCGGAGCGGGCCACCAATATGAGATCCATCCCTCGCGCCGCCAGCTCGCGGGCGAACTCCACCCCCAGCCCGGACGACGCGCCCGTCACGAGCGCGCGGTGGCCTGCGTAGGGGAAGGCCTTGCCCCTCGGGGCGGACGGCGAGACAGACGAACGAACAGGGGACTGGGACGAGGTCGTTTGCATGGGGTTAGAATGTGAGCGGTCGCTCACGTTCTCAACTCGCGTGGTGCTCACATTCCCTTGAGGAGGCCTCATGCCCCGCCGTCCCCCTCCCTCCCGTCGCAGAGCGCCCCGCCAGGAGCGGGCGCAGGCCACGGTTGACGCCATCCTCACCGCGACTGCTCGCGTTCTGCTCAGGGACGGCTACGAGGCCGCGAGCACCAACCGCATCGCCCAGGAGGCGGGGGTGAGCGTGGGCTCGCTCTACCAATACTTTCCCAGCAAGGAGGGGCTGGTGACGGCGCTGATGGAGCAGCACCGCGCGCGGTCACTGGCGGACTTCGAGTCCGGGCTGGTGCCGCTCGCCGGGCAGCCGCTTCCGGTGGCGATGCGCGCCATCATCCGGCAGGTGCTCGCGGTGAAGCGGGAGAACCCTCGCCTGCAGCAGGTGCTTCACGAGCTGATGCCGCGGATGCGGCAGTGGGGCCTGTCGGATGCGTACTCGCAGCGGCTGCACCGGCTGGTGCGTGCGTTCCTCGCGCCCCGCTTCGAGGACCTGCGCCCCCGGAACCTGGACATGGCGGTCTTCATCCTGGTGAACACCGTGGAGGCGCTGTGCCACACGGCGCTGACGGACCGGCCGGACTACGTGGAGGACGATGCGTTCGTGGATGAAATCGCCGCGCTCGCGGTCGGCTACCTGCGTCCGGAGCCGGCCCAGGCGCGTCCAAGGCGCGCGACGCGGGAGCGCGTGGCCCGCGTGTGAAGGGCACAACGTCCTTCCGCGAGGAGGGTCCGACGCGTGGCCTTGGAGGGGCGTTCTCGCGCGTGGACACCCTCCTCGCGGGAGGAAGGCCGTGTGTCAGGGCGGCGCGGGTGCGCGGCCCAGGGGAATCACCAGCGGTCCGGGCAGGTCCGGCCGCGACACCACCTCCACCTGCAACCCGAAGGTGCCCGCGATGAGGCCGGGCGTCAGCACGCCCGAAGGCGTGCCCGTCTCCACGCACCGGCCCTGGTCCAACACCGCGATGCGGTCCGCGTACCGCGCGGCCAGGTTCAGGTCATGCAACACCGCGAGCACCGCGCCGCCGTCCTGCGCGAAGGCGCGGGCACGCTCCAGCACCAGGTGCTGGTGGGACAGGTCCAGGCTCGCCGTCGGCTCGTCCAGCAGCAGGTAGCGGTGGCCGTGCGCGGGCGGCGTCCACAGCTGGGCCAGCACGCGGGCCAGTTGCACGCGTTGCCGCTCGCCACCGGAGAGCGTCGTGTACGCGCGCGAGGCCAGGTGCTGCGTGTCCGTGGCATCCAGCGCCGCGCGGGCGATGTCCAGGTCGGACGCGTCACCGCCACGCCGGGCATGCGGGCTGCGGCCCAGGGCCGCCACTTCCAGCGAGGTGAAGCCGAAGCCCAGTGAAGACTCCTGCGGCAGCACGCCCAGCCGCTGTGCGCGCTCCAGGTAGGGCCACTGGTGCAGCGCGCGGCCCTCCAGGTACACGTCGCCCGTCTTGCAGCGCAGCTCGCCTGATAGCGCCGCGACCAGGGACGACTTGCCCGCGCCGTTGGGGCCCACCACGGCCAACACCTCGCCGGGCTGGACCTCCAGCGACAGTGGACCGGCCACCCTGCCCCGCCCGCGCCACACCTCGATGCCGCGAGCTTCCAGGCTCATGCCGCCCCCTTGCGCGCGAGCAGCCCGATGAAGGCGGGCACGCCCAGCACCGACGTGAGCGCGCCCACCGGCAGCTCCGATGGGGAGGACAGCGTCCGCGCGAGCAGATCCGCCGCGAGCAGCAGCGAAGCCCCCGACAGCGCGGATGCGGCCAGCAGCCTGCGGTGGTCCGGACCGAGCGCGATGCGCAGCAGCGCCGGCACCAGCAGGCCCACGAAGCCAATCATCCCGCAGAACGACACCGCGGCTCCCACGCCCAGCGCGGCGGCGAGGATGAGCTTTCGCTTGAGCCGCTCCACGTCCACGCCCAGGTGCCACGCCTCACGCTCGCCCAGGAGCATCAGGTTGAGCGCCCGGGCCTCGCTCAAGAGCAACCCCAGCGTCACGACCAGCGGAATCGCCGCGGCGCCCACGGTCTCCCACGACGCGCCGCCCAGGCTGCCCAGGCTCCAGAAGGTGATGGTGCGCAGCTGCGCGTCCGACGCGGCGTGCGTGAGCAGGCCCATGCCCGCGAACGCGCCCGCGCTCACCGCCACGCCCGCCAGCAGCACGCGCGGCGTGTCCGTACGCCCGCCTCCCGTGCCCAGCCGCAGGGCGAGCACCGTCGCCGCCAACGCGCCCAGGAAGGCCGCCCCCGGCACCACCAGCATCCGCAAGGGCCCCACGTGCGCGGCCAGCGTCACGTCCAGCACGATGGCCAGCACCGCGCCCAGCGCCGCTCCGCTGGAGGTGCCCAGAAGGCCGGGCTCCACCAGCGGATTGCGGAAGAGTGCCTGGAGCGCGGCGCCCGTCGTCGCCAGCACCCCGCCCACCATCACGGCCATCAGCACGCGCGGCAGGCGCAAGGTGAACAGCACCGCGCGCTGCATGGAGTCCATCCGGCGGGAGGCGTCGCCCAGGCCCAGCGCCTCCCAGAGACTTCCGAGGATGGCGGACGGCGGCACCGTCATGGAGCCCACCGCCAACGACACCAGGACCATCAACGCCAGCAGCAGTCCCAGCGTCACCCACGGCCCCGCGCCCGGCAGCCGCGAAGGCACCGGACGCGAAGCGGGCACGGGCATGGCCTCCGACGCGCTCATTTGCCGCCGCCCTTCGCCGGAGCCTGGGCCGGAGCCGAAGCCGGGGCCAGCGCGTCCTGCACGCGGGCCACCGCCTGGCCCAGGTTGGGTCCCAGGCCCATGAAGTCCACGTCCTCCACGGTGACGAGCTTCCAGCCCTTCACCTGCGACAGACCGGGCAGCTTCGCCAGCCCCTCCGCTCCGCCCACGGACGGCACCGAGCTCGCGGGCAGCAGCACGAACTCCGGCGCCGCCGCCACCACGGCCTCCGCGCCCAGCGGCTTGTAGCCCGGCAGCGAGTCCGCCGCGTTCATCCCGCCCGTCAGGCGGATGAGCGTGTCCGCCACGGTGCCCGAGCCCGCCACCATCATCGTGCCCGCGCCGCGCGCGTAGATGGCGAGGATGCGCGGCGGCTTCGTGCCCTTCACCTGCGTCGCGCGGTCCGCCGCCTTCTTCAGGTCCGCGTCCAGCTTCGCCACCAGCGCCTTGCCCTGCTCCGGCGTGCCCAGCCGCTCCGCGATGCCCTGGATGCGAGCGCGTGCGCCCTCCACCGTGGGCTCGTTGGCGAACGTCTCCACCTTCATGCCCGCCTGCTTGAGTTGCTCCAGCACCGGCGGAGGCCCGGCCTCCGCGGAGCCCAGCAGCAGGCCCGCGCCCAGCGACAGCACGCCTTCCGCGGACAGCGCGCGCTGGTAGCCCACCGTGCGCACCTTCGACGCCTCCGGCAACGCCGCGCTGGAGTCGTCCACGCCCACCACCCGGTCGCCCGCGCCCAGCGCGAACACCGTCTGCGTGATGGCCGGTCCAATGGTGATGAGCTTCGGCGCCGGTGCGGGCTTGGGGGCGGGAGGCGCCGCGTGCGCCACCAGCGCGAACAGGGCCGTGGCGAGGCCCCACTTCGAGGCCGTCCGCCTCATGACGCCACCTCCACCGCGGGCAGCGTCCGGACCAGTTCCTCCATCAGCGTCCGCCACGCCGGGGACTCCAACTCGCCCGGCTTCCGCTTGCCGAACAGCAGCGCGATGTTCTCGCCCGCCTTGTCGAACAGCTCCAGCGAGGTGACGTCGCCGTCACGCGTGGGCTTGCGCACCACCCAGGCGGTGTGGACGTGGTCCGCGCGGACGTGCAGGTTGAAGCCCGGGTCCATCACGTTCATCCACGGGCCCATGGGCCGCACCGTGCGCACCGGGCCGGTGTGGATTTGAATCGCGCCCGGGTTGCCCACGAACACCATGATGGGCAGCTCGCTCGCCGCGGCGCGCTCCAGCGTCCAGCCCAGCGAGTCCGGCGTCACCGGCTTCGCGAACTCCGTCCCGGCAAGCCGCAGCGCCTGCGTGCGCGCCACCTTGAACTTGCCGAGCAGCGCGAAGAACTCGTGCGTGTCCTGGAGCGCGCGCCAGCCGGCCTTGAGCCCCAGCGCGTCGATCTCCGAGTCCGGCCGGGGCTCGGCGGGAGGAGACACCGGCACCACGTCCAGCACGTGGCGCTGGTCCTCGTGCTGGAGCTCGCGCACCAGCCCCTCGAAGGCGGCGACGTTCGCGTCGTCCTGGAGGTAGATTTTGTGCACCGCCGTGCCGGCGGCGTCGAACACCTGGAAGCTGCGGCGCACCGTACCGGAGAGGTCCTCGCGCAGCGCGAAGACGAAGCACCAGCGCGACAGGAACAGCCGCAGGTCGATGTCCTCGTCCAGCACCAGCGCCCGGGCGCCGTGCAGCTCCACCTTGCGGTAGATGCCCTTCTTCTCGTGCACCGCGGACGCGTTGCGCGTGAGCGCCATCACCCGGCCCAGCGACTCCAGGCGGGGCAGCAGCACGTCCAGGCGTGGTTCCAGCCGCACCAGCTCGCCGTTCAAGCCGGTGGCGAGCAACTCCGCCTCGCTCACGCCAAGCTTGTCCGCCGCGTCGCGGATGCGCATGCGCGGCTCGGACTCACGCAGGGCCACCCAGCGCTCCCGCAGCGCGGCAAGCGGGCTCCCCTCCCCCGTGCGGCCCATCACGGCTGCCCCCCGGCCGGCGCGGCCACCTGCGCCCAGAGCAGCTTCATCATCGCGGGCGTGCCGGCGGCGTCGTAGTACGACTGCACCTGCACCTTGAAGTACGTCCCGGAATCCGAGCGCACGACATAGAGCTGGTCGCGCGGCGTGAGCGTATGGGTCGGCAGGTCGTAGACGTACCAGCCGTCCCCCAGGTTGAAGACGGTGTCCGGGCTGTCGCCGGTGTCCGGGCCGTCCGCCGCGTCCGTCATGTAGCCGGACGCGGGCGCCTGGGTGAGCGCCACG
Organism: Corallococcus sp. CA041A; assembly: GCF_003612075.1. Lineage (NCBI taxonomy): Bacteria > Pseudomonadati > Myxococcota > Myxococcia > Myxococcales > Myxococcaceae > Corallococcus > Corallococcus sp. CA041A. The sequence goes on along the minus strand of NZ_RAWF01000323.1, from coordinate 486 downwards.
AACGTCGTGCCCGGCACGATGGCCACCTGCACATTGCCCGTGCCGCTGACGCCGCCGCGCGCCTTCACCGTGTAGCGCTGGAAGGCCAGGTCCCAGACCGCGTCCTCGGTCGCGCTCACCTGCTTGCCCGTGTCCAGATCCATGCCCACCCACGCTTCCGCGTTGGTCGCGTCGACGACGGAGGTGAACGAGCCGTCGCCGTTGTCGTGGTGCTTCAGGTTCGCGCCGTCCTGCGGCGTGACGACGGGGTTCTCGTCCTCGTCAGGGCCTGGCGTGGGCTGGAGGTCGTCACCGCATGCGGTGCCCAGACCCGCGATGAGCAGCGCCGCGCAGGCGCGGCCCAGGAAGCCGGGACGGAAGGGAATGAGGAACATGCGAACTCCTTCAGTGTGCAGGGGTGAAGAATCAGAACCGGGTGGAGACACCGGCCTGGCTGTCTCTTATTACACATCTGACGCTGCCGACGATCTTACGCGTGTAGATCTC
>NZ_RAWF01000322.1:0-10285 GCF_003612075.1 Corallococcus sp. CA041A | reverse complement strand
CAGGGTGGGGAGTCCGGGGGCGGGTCGGAAGACAACGAGGACTTCACCAACCCGGAGCTGGGCGTTCCTCCGGAACTCGAAGGGGCGGCATTGGACGACAAGGACGGAAGCGATCTGCTCAGCGACCTGCCCCTGCAGGTGGCGGTGGAGCTGGCGCGCGTGCCCATCACGGCCGAACAGGTGGTGGGCCTGCGCACAGGCCAGGTCATCGACCTGCGCCGTGGGGCGGGTGAGCCCGTGGACCTGTCGGTGAACGGCAAGGTGGTGGCCCGGGGCGAGCTCGTGGAGCTGGAGGGCCAGCTCGGGGTGCGCATCATCCACCTGAGCTGAAGCGTTTGCGCCCATGCGTCACAAGGCAGGCGGGCAGGGGGGCGTGGTCGTGCCCGGGCCCGTGGCGGTCCTGACTCGGGTGCACTAGGCTCGCGCCCATCCATGGCGGTCCTCGGTCTCTCCTCCTCGCGCCTGTTGCTCGGCGCCGCGCTGCTCTTCGCGTCGCCCGCCGTCCTGGCGCAGGCGCCCGCGGTCTCCACGCCTGACGCCTCCGTGGCGGCACCGGCCCCCCAGGCCCCCGCCGCTCTGGCGCCCGCGAAGGACGCGGCCGCCGTACTGACTCCAGAGGCGGCCCCGGCTGCCTCGGGTGACAGCGCGGCCCGCGCGAAGCGCCACGCGGACGAATTGGACCGCGAGCTGGGCGTCTCCGAGGCCGAAGGCGGAGAAGCGCAGGAGAGCCTGGGCTGGGTGGTGGTGCGCACGGTGGCGCTGCTGGGCGCGGTGATCGCGGCCATCTACCTCACGCTCAACGTGGGCCTGCGCCGGCTGATGGGCCTGCAGGGCGTACCCGTGGGCAAGGCGTCGGTGGTGTCGGTGATGGAGCGCATCCCGTTGGACCAACGGCGCACGCTCTTCGTCCTGAAGGCCGCGGACGAGTACCTGCTGGTGGGTGGCGGCGAGGGTGGCGTGCAACTGGTTTCGAAGCTGGACCGCGACGCCGTGGAGCGCATCCGCGCCGCGCGGCCGCCGTCGTCGCCGGTGTCCCTGAGTCCTTTCCTCCAGAAGCTCCTCTCCCGCCGGACCGGTGGCACCACGCCGCCGCCGGGCGTCTGAAGGCCGTCACGTGAACCGTTCGTCTCCCGCTCGCCCGCTGCTGTTCCGCGCTCCGCCCTGGCTCTTCGCGGCCCTCGTGTCGCTGCACCCCTTCGTCGCGTCCGCGGCGAAGAAGGGCGGCGACTCGATGCCGGATGAAATGGTCAAGGAGGCGGTGAGCTCCGACTCCTTCACCTCCCGTCCGCTCATCCTCATCCTCGCGCTCGCGGCCATGTCCCTGGTCCCGTTCGCGCTGATGATGGTGACCAGCTTCGTGAAGATTTCGGTGGTGCTCTCCATCGTCCGCTCGGCGCTGGGCACCCAGCAGATTCCCCCGACCCAGGTCATCACCGGCCTGGCCATCATCCTCACCGTCTACATCATGGCTCCCGTGGGCCAGGAGATGTACCGGGCGGGCGGCATCGACATCTGGTCCCGGGGGACGTCCGTCTTCTCCTCGGAAACGGTGGGCACGATGCTGGGGGCCGCGGACAAGTCCAAGGAGCCCCTGCGCGACTTCCTGATGAAGAAGGTCACCAACAAGGACCGCACGCTCTTCTACAGCCTGGCGAAGAAGATGCGGAAGGAGGAGGACCGCAAGGACATTGGCCCGAAAGACTTCATGGTCATCGTCCCGGCCTTCGTCGTGTCCGAGCTGAAGGAGGCCTTCCAGATTGGCTTCCTCTTGTTCGTGCCCTTCATCGTCATCGACATGGTGGTGGCCAACATCCTGCTGGCGCTGGGCATGCACATGCTGTCGCCCACGACCATCTCCATGCCCTTCAAGCTCTTGTTGTTCGTGCTCGTGGACGGCTGGTACCTCATCGCCAAGGGCCTGGTCATCGGCTACCTGTAAGGAGCCCCGTACTCCCATGAATCAGCTCACGTTCATCACCCAGGAGGCGCTGTTCCTGGTGCTCGTGGTCTCCGCGCCGCCGGTGCTCATGAGCCTCCTGGTGGGCTTCCTCGTCTCGCTGTTCCAGGCCACCACGCAGATTCAAGAGCAGACGCTCTCGTTCGCGCCCAAGGTCGTCCTCGTCTTCGGCGTGCTGGCCATGACGGGCCCGTGGATTGGCGGTCAGCTCCTGCGCTTCACCTTCCACGTCTTCGACCGGTTTCCGGCGCTCATCGGCAGATGAACATCGGCGAAGTGATGGCCGAGCTGGGTGCTCGGGTCAACCTGTCGGTCACCATCTTCACGATGGCACTCATCATGTGCCGCGTGATGCCCATCCTCATCTTCAGCCCGTTCCTGGGCGGCGAGGTCGTTCCCTCGGAGATGAAGCTGGGCCTGGGCCTGATGGTGTCCGCGGTGCTCTTCCCGTCCGTCGCGGACCGGATGGACCGGATTCCCCTGAGCGCGCTCCCGTACATCGGGCTGTTGCTCAAGGAGGTCTTCATCGGCGTGGCGCTGTCGTACATCGTCAACATGGTGTTCGACGCGGCCCGCGTGGCCGGCACGCTGATGGACACCATGTCGGGCAGCAACAACGCCCAGCTCTACGTGCCGCAGCTGGGCACGCAGGTGTCGCTCTTCTCCAGCCTCAAGGTGCAGCTGTGCGTGGTGCTGTTCCTGTCGCTGGACGGGCACCACATCATCATCCGGGCGCTCGGAGACAGCCTCGCCATCGTGCCGCTGGAGGGCTTCCCGCGCTTCAGCCGCGGCGTGTGGCCCTTCTTCGACCTGATGATCCGCTCCTTCGCGGACCTGTTGAAGATCAGCCTGGCGCTGGCCGGCCCCGGCATGGTGGCCGCGTTCGTCACCGACCTGTCCCTGGGCGCCATCAACCGCGTCGCGCCGCAGATCCAGGTGTTCTTCATCTCCATGTCGCTCAAGCCGCTGGTGGGCGTGTTGATCATGTTCATCGCCATCCATGTCGTGATTGGCCGCATGCAGCAGGAGCTGGTCAACATGCTCCGCATGTTCCAGCACGCCATCCAGATGCTGGCCTGAGCCGGCTCAAGCCTCCCGGGATTCCTCCATGTCGGACGAGAGTGGCGACAAAACAGAAGAACCGTCGCATAAGAAGCTCGACGACGCGCGCAAGAAGGGTCAGACCTGGAAGAGCAAGGACCTGACGGGCGTGGCCGTGCTCGTCGCGGGCCTGGGCATCGTCAAGGGCACCTGGGACACCGTGGAGAGGGAGATCTCCACGCTCTTCCGCTTCAGCTTCGATGCCATCGCCCACTCGCAGGACCTGGGGCTGGCGACGACACAGCTGCTCATCATGGGCCTGCGCACGCTGCTGCTCCTGACGGTGCCCATCGTTGCGGGCGCGGCGGTGCTGGGCGGGCTGATGGACTTCCTTCAGGTGGGGTCGCTCTTCACCATCGACCCGCTCATCCCGAAGTTCGACAAGCTCAACCCCATCGCGGGGTTGAAGAACATGTTCTCGAAGAAGTCCTTCGTGGAACTGCTCAAGAACCTCATCAAGATTTCCGTCGCCGCCTACGTCGTCACCGGCGTGGTGCGGGACTCGATGCCCCTGGTCATCGAAACGGTGCGGCAGGACACGCACGGCATCATGGCCATCATGGGGGAGATCCTCTACCGGGTCTGCGTGCGCATCGTGATGCTCTTCGTCATCTTCGGCGTGTTCGACGTGTGGTGGCAGCGCAAGTCGTTCATGAAGGACATGATGATGACGAAGGAGGAGGTCAAGAAGGAGTACAAGCAGAGCGAAGGCGACCCGCACCACAAGGCCAAGCGCAAGGAGCTCCACCATGAGATCATGGAGGGGGCCCAGATGGAGGCCGTGAAGGACGCGAGCGTCATCGTCACCAACCCGGACCACGTCGCGGTGGCGCTGATGTACGACCAGAACAAGGACGGGGCGCCGCGGGTGCTGGTGAAGGGCATGGACGCCAAGGCGGAGCGCATCAAGGCGCTGGCGCGCGAGGCGGACGTCCCCCTGCTGCGCAACGTCCCCCTGGCGCACGCGCTCCTGCGCGTGGAGGTGGGCGAGGAAGTCCCGGAGGAGCTCTACGACGCGGTCGCCGAGGTGCTGAACTTCGTCTACGGGCTCAAGCAACAGCAGAACGCGGCGCCGCCTGCGCGCGCCTGAGGAGGAGGCCATGGCCAGCGACGAAGAGGCGGACATCGCCATCGCCATCAAGTACGACACCAAGGCGGACGGTGCCCCGCGCGTGGTGGCGAAGGGGATGCGCCTCAAGGCGGAGAAGATCCGGGAGATCGCCAAGCAGTACGGCATCCCGGTGATGCGCAATGTGTCCCTGGCGCACGCCCTGTACCGGGTGGACGTGGGGCAGGAAGTCCCGGAAGAGCTCTACGACGCGGTCGCGGAAGTGCTGAACTTCGTCTACGCGCTCCAGCGGGAGCATGCAGGCGGGCGCTGAAGGGGGCTGGACGCGGGGCCCCCACCTGTATTGAAGTCGGGCCACCATGGCCAGAATCAACAATCAGCCCCCCAGCACCGCGCTTTGGCCCTGGGGAGGTCCCCGCAGTGTCCGCGAGCGGCTGGTGGACCCGTCCCAGCTGGACCGGGCGAAGAAGCTGCGCAAGGCGGGCAACATCAAGAACCCGTCGATGCCCTCCGCGGCGCTCCTGGACTTCATCGGTCCGGCGCACTCGTCGGAAGAGCTCCGGTTGCCCCTGCCGCCCCATCCGGGCGGTCACGACGCGGACCTGGAGGGCTTCAGCGACCGGCCGCACCTGGCCAGCGTCGCGGGCCGCGGGGACGACGGACAGCGCCGGATGCTGGAGCGCGGCCTGTCCAAGGTGAACGCGCCCCCGGAGCGCCTGGAGCGCCTCAAGGCCCTGTTGCAGCGCGAGTCCGCGATGCTGGGCCTGGTGGATCAGGTGAGCGCGGAGTCGCAGGAGATCATCCGCCGCATGTGGGAAGAGCAGAAGGACGAGGGCTACTGACCCATGGCGGCGCTGGACCCGGAAGATCCGCAGGACGAGGCGAAGCTCACCGCGCTCCTGCAGCGTTGGGCGGAGGGCAAGGCCACGCTCCGCGAGGTGCGCGGCTATTCCAACGACGAGCTGTACGCCATCGCCAAGACGGCCTACTTCTTCTTCTACCAGGGCCGGCTGGCGGAGGCGCGCACGCTCTTCCAGGGCCTCTACGCCATCAACCCCACGGACGTGTACTTCGCCAAGGCGCTCGGCGTGGTGGAGATGGCCGCCGGAAACGGGCAGGGCGCGCTCGCCGCCTTCGACGTGGCCGCCAAGCTGGCCCCCCAGGACCCGTCCGTCTACGTGGGCCGCGCGGAGGTGAAGTTGGCCATGGGACAGAAGCCCCAGGCCCTGGAGGACCTGCGCCGCGCGGCGGCCATGCCCCCGGCGGATGATCCGGTGGTACGCAAGGCTGGCGCCATGGTCACCGCCCTTACCCGGCGCTGATCCTCGGGGTGGGACCCGTCTCCTGGCGCGTTGGCTGGAAGCCCCGTAATCTCTGGTAGGCTGGATTCATTCACCTCAACCGATGGAGCGGTTCATGAGCACCCCCCCCAAGACACAGCTTCCGCTGCCCCCGGAGCCGCCGGAGCTGAAGGAGAAGCGCGACAAGCTGCTGGCGGAGCTGGATGTCCAGGGCAAGACGGCCCAGGGCACCTTCCTCCAGGTGGTGCGCAACATGCGCAAGCTGGTCGCCGCGTCGGCCCCCGGCACGCCGCTGGATGAGGGGATGTACAAGGACGTCACGGATTCGCTGAACCGCTTCATGAAGGACCCCATCCTGCCGCCCCCGGCCATCCTCGGGCACGTGGTGGAGTACCTGCAGTACCGCATCAGCACCTACGGCATGACCATCCAGAGCGCCGTGATGGAGATGAACCCGGAGCTGGGCGCCAAGTTCGCCGTGACGCCCCCGGTCGCCGCGCCGGCGGCCCCCGCGGCTCCTGCTCGCGGCGCGGGCGGGCACAAGACGTCGGATGGTTTCGAGAACTCCAGCCGCCCCAAGATCGCGCTGACCCGCGAGGACTCGCTGCCCGGCACCGCGAAGCCGGCGGACCCCCGCGCCGAGTCGCAGCAGCAGCTGGATTCCTTCAAGGCCTGGATGAAGAACCCGGCCCTGGGCAAGCTGAAGGGCTGATCCAGCCCGTGGTACCGAGGCGGGGAGCCGGGAAAAAATGATCCCGGGAAATTCCCAGGAAACTCCCGCCCCCCCTCAGCGATAATCCTTTTGTAGCTGCTGCCGCACGAACCCATCTCGCAGGACCCGGAGACACTCTCATGGCCACGATCGACGTCTTCAACACGGCAGTGAACACCGCGAAGAACACCACCGGCACGGCGATGGACAAGATGATCGACGCCGCCCCGGCCGAGCAGAAGGGCTTCCTGCAGGCGCAGAAGCAGGTTCAGCTCGAGTCCCAGATCATGAGCACCATCACGAACCTCATGAAGAAGATGGACGACATGGCGATGGCCGCCGTGAACAACCTGAAGTAGTCCTTCGCAGGTTGTTGGTTTCGCTCCGGCCCCGTGCTGGTGCCCTTCCAGGGTACCGGTTCGGGGCTGGTGGCGTTTCCGGGCCTGGCCGCGTGAGGCCTCCGCTGGAAAGGATCCGGAAACTTCCACTAGGCTCACGTCGATAACCCTGGAAACGCAGTACTTAGAGACGAGGTTTGGATCATGGGCTCCACCCCGATTAACGGTTCCGCTCCCCGCGTCGGAATCTCGACCACCTCCGCCGCGCCGGCGACCGGCTCGCAGGCTCTCGTGAAGCAGGAGAACCTGCTCCGCTCCATGACGGATTCGCTCGCCAAGGGCCTCCAGGCGCTCCAGGCGAAGAGCGCCCCGGCGGCGGGTGCCGCTGGCCAGACCCAGTCTGCCGGCCAGAGCCAGAAGTCGGCGCAGGGCGACAAGCCCACCGCCGAGCAGGCCATCCAGGGCCTGGCGGAGAAGTACAAGGACTACGTGGGCAGCCTGGGTGAGAAGGCCGGGACCCGCGCGCTGGACAAGGCGCAGAAGACGGTCGCGGACTTCATCGCGAAGAACCCGAACGCCTCCGCCGAGGAGATCAACAAGGAGGCCGAGAAGGCCTTCAACAAGGAGACCAGCTCCGAGTACATCTTCAAGAGCGTCATCGAGAAGTCGATGAGCGACACGATGGCGAAGGTCCAGGAGCGGATCGACGAGGCGGGGTGAGGTCAGCCCTCGCTGAGAAGGGGACCCCGTCTGGAACTGGCGGGGCCCCCGGGCTAGAGTCCCCCGCCGCTGCTGTCCCCGCCCGGTGAACGCGCCGATGACGACTGAATCCAAGGCCACGGTGTCGAACGACAACGAGAAGCCCCTGTCCGGACCGGAGATGCTCGAGCGGGCCACGGAGGGTTTCAACCTCTTCCAGGACGGGAACTTCAACGAGTCGCTGGCCGTCTTCGAGAAGCTTTCGGTCATGGACCCGAGTGAGGCCTACTTCCAGACCGCTCTGGGCGCCTGCCACCTGGCGCTGGAGGACCTGGACGCCGCCGTGGCGTGCTTCAACCGCGCCATCGAGTTGGATCCCGCTGACATCACCCCCTTCGTCAACCGGGGCGAGGCGTTCCTCCGTCAGGGCCGGACGACGGAAGCGGCCCGTGACTTCCAGCATGCCGTGTCGCTGGACCCCGATGACAAGGACCCCCTGAGCCGTCGTGCGCGCATGCTCGCCGCCGCGGCCCTGGAGAGCTCGGACGAGGCTTCGGAATCCGAAGCCCCCGAGGACCACTCGTAGGTTGACCGCAGGCTCCCTCGCCGGACAGGTGAGGGATGGCCCCCCCTTGGGCTCGGGGGCGCGCACGGATTAGGATGGCCCCGCCGATGGCCAACGCCGATCCGAACAGCTTCCTGAACAAGTACTCCGACATCGTCCTGGCCGTGGTCGTCGTGGCCATCGTCGCGATGATGATCGTCCCGCTGCCGACGATCATCCTGGACGTGTTGCTGACGATGAACATCAGCATCTCGGTGATCCTGCTCCTCATCTCCCTCTACGTGCCCAGCCCGCTGTACCTGTCGTCGTTCCCGACGCTCCTGCTGATCACGACGATGTTCCGCCTGTCGCTGACCATCTCCACCACGCGACTCATCCTGCTCACCGGCGACCCGGGCGAAGTGGTGGTGGCGTTCGGTAACTTCGTGGTGCAGGGCAACTTCGTCGTCGGCGCCATCCTCTTCCTCATCCTGGTGGTGGTGAACTTCATCGTCATCTCCAAGGGCTCGGAGCGCGTCGCGGAAGTGGCCGCGCGCTTCACCCTGGACGCGATGCCCGGCAAGCAGATGTCCATCGACGCGGACCTGCGCGCGGGTGTGATTGATCAGGATCAGATGAAGAAGAAGCGCCGCGACCTGGAGCGTGAGAGCCAGCTCTTCGGCGCCATGGACGGCGCGATGAAGTTCGTGAAGGGCGACGCCATCGCGTCCATCATCATCACGGTCATCAACATCGTGGGCGGTCTCATCATCGGCGTGACGCAGAAGGGGATGTCCGCCGGTGACGCCGCGCAGAAGTACACGCTGCTCACCATCGGTGACGGTCTGGTCGGCATGATCCCCGCCATCCTCATCTCCACCTGCGCCGGCATCCTGGTGACGCGCGTGGGCGGCGAGGAAGAGGGCGCGCACCTGGGCAAGGATGTGGGCACGCAGCTCACCGCCTTCCCGAAGGCCATCGCCATCGCGGCGGCCATGCTCGTGGGCCTGGGCCTCATCCCCGGCCTCCCCAAGATTCCCTTCTTCCTGCTGGGCGCGGGCGCGGGCTTCGGCGCCTGGTCGATGATGCGCAAGCGCGACGAGGCGATGGCCGCCGAGGAAGCCGGCCCCGCGATGGAGTCCAGCTTCGGCACGCCCGTGTCCGCCGAGCCTCCGCCCAAGGAGCAGCTCAACCCGGACTCGGAGCTGTTCATCCCCGTCGTCACGCCCATCGTGCTGGAGGTGTCCGACGCGCTGGTTCCCTTCGTGGACTCGCGGCAGGACGGCGGCAAGTTCCTCTTCGAGCTCATCCCGTTCATGCGCGACGGCCTCTTCGTGGAGCTGGGTGTGCGCTTCCCCGGCGTGCGCGCGCGCGGCAACGGCGGCCTGCCGCCCGGGGCCTACCAGATCCAAATCAACGAAGTGCCCGTCGTCACCGGCCAGGCCACCCTGGGCCACATCCTGGTGAACGACACGGTGGAGCGCCTCAAGCTGATGAACATCCCCGGCTTCGAGGCCATCAACCCCGCGACGCGCCAGGCGGCCGCGTGGGTGCCCGAGCAGTTCCGGGAGATGCTCGAGTCCGCGGGCCTCACCACCTGGGACGTGCCCGGCTACATCATCCTGCACACCGCCGCAGTGCTCCGGAAGAACGCCCGCGAGTTCGTGGGCGTGCAGGAGACGCAGACGATGCTGGAGCAGCTGGAGAAGGCGTTCCCGGCCATCGTCAAGGAAGTGGTCCCGAAGATCGTCAACGTGCTGAAGCTCACGGACATCCTCGGGCGCCTGGTGGAGGAGGAGCTCTCCATCCGCGACCTGCGCGGCATCCTCCAGGCCCTGTCCGAGTACGGGCAGGTGGAGGCCGACAACGTCATGCTCACCGAGCATGTCCGCGCCTCGCTGCGCCGCTACATCTCCCACAAGTACGCGCGCGGCACCGGCACGCTGGTGGTGTACCTGCTCGACCCGAACATCGAGGAGGCCATCCGCAGCTCCATCAAGCGCACCTCCGCGGGCGCGCACCTGGCGCTGGAGCCGGAGATTGCCCAGGAGATTGTCGGCGCGGTGCGCTCGGAATGCGGCCACCTGCCGCCCAGCGCCCAGCGCCCCGTCATCCTCACGGCGATGGACATCCGCCGCTACGTGCGCAAGCTGCTGGAGTACGAGTTCAACCCCTCGTTCTCCATCCTCAGCTACCAGGAGCTGTCCCCGGACCTGAACATCCAGCCGGTGGCGCGCATCTCCTCCGGCCGGTAGTGGCCGGGAGCGTGTGAAAGAACCAAGGCCTCCGCTGCTTCAGCGGGGGCCTTGTCGTTTCCGGGGGAAGGAAGGGAAGGGCGGCCGCCGTGGCGCGAAGGGCGCGGCTCAGGCGCCCGCGAGCACGGCGATCATCAGCACCAGGAAGCTCAGCCCCACCACGCCCATGACGATGAGCGGGACGAGCTTCTTCTTGTCCGCCAGCGCGGACACGGCCGCCGGGGCGGGCTCGGGCTCCGGCTCCGGCATGGGCATCTCCTCGCCACCGTCGGGCTGCGGCTCCTCGGAGGACGCGGACCCATCCTCGGA
>NZ_RAWF01000321.1:0-10315 GCF_003612075.1 Corallococcus sp. CA041A | reverse complement strand
GCCCCACCCCTACCGCCGAGGGCGTCCAGCGGCGGAACCGCTCCGGCAACGCCTGCTCCCCCAGCGTAAGGACGGCCGCCGCGCCCGCCGCCCAGGCCATGGCGAGCCGCAGGTCCACCGAGACGGCACCCAGCCCTGACGCCAGCACCTGCGCCACACCCGCCGTCATCGTCGCGGCCGGAGCCGGGAAGCGCTCCGACCCCAGCACGGACGGCTCTGGCACCAGCAGGTAGAACAGCGGCACCACCACCAGCGCCCCCACGACGCACCCCAACAGCTGCGCCAGGAACACGCGGCGAGGATCCGCGCCCAGCAGGTGTCCCGCCTTCTGGTCCGTGAGCAGGTCCGCGGAGGAGGACGCCGCGTTGACCGTGATGCCCGCCGTCGCCAGGTTCGCGCGCACGTCCCCTGGCAGCAGCACGCCATACGTCAGCTGCGTCACCTGCCCCAGCGCGCCCACGGGGCTCATGTCCGTCTCCCCCGTGACACGGCAGGAGATGAGACACAGCACGAACGACAGCGCCACCGCGAGCAGCGCGTGCGGCACCGGCACGTCGAAGCCCACCCGCGCCAACGCCACCGTCGCGGGCGTCAGCACCAGCATCCCCGCCACCCACCACCGCCCGGGCACCTGGAGCGCTTCAATGGGATGCGGCGCCTGACGCTGCCCGCGCAGCCCCCGCAGCGCCCGGCCCCACACGCGGGCCTGGAGCGCGAACTGCAACAGCGACGCGGTGGTGAGCGCCGCCGCGCCCGGCCACAGCGCCCACGCGAGGAAGTCCCCATCCGGAGCCACCACGCCCGCCGCCATCAACCGGGGCGCGACAACGCCATGGACGAAGAGCGCCCCCAGCCACATGGACGCGGTGACGCGCACGCCCAGCAGCGCGCCGCCGCCCACCGGCATCAACCCCGTCTCCAGCGCGAACCCCAACCGCTCCAGCGACACGCCCCCCAGCGTCCCGGGAAACGCATACGCATAGGGCAAGCGCCCGAAGCCATCGCGCGCGAGCGTCAACACACCCGCGATCAGCCCGCCCACGCCCAGCATGCGCAGCCGCGGCCCCGCCGACTCCCCTCCCGAATGCAGCGCGCGAGCCGTCGCCGCCGCGGCCGTCCCGGACGCGAACGGAAGCTGCTCCCGGTCCACCAGCTGCCGCTTGAACGGCACCGCGAACAGGACGCCCAGCGCGGACAACAGGAACGTCCACGCCAGCAGCGTCATCCCGGGCAGGTGGTGCCCCGTCGTCAACAACCACGCCCCCTGCACCGACACGAGCGCGCCGCCCGTCGCATACCCCGCCGACGACGCCACCGTCTGCGCGCACCCCAACTCCAGCAGGGACAACGGGCTCCCGGCGACGCGCGGGCTCAAGCGCCGGAACGCCCCATGCGTCGCGGACGCGAGCAGCGCGGCGGTGACGGCCACACCGAACGCCACACCCGTCTTCAGGCCCGCGTAGAGGTTGGTGGCGCAGGTGAGCACGCCCAGCCCCGCGCCCAGGAGCACCGCGCGCAGGGTGAGCTGGGGCAGCCGGTCGCCCTGGTACACGTGCTTCAGCCAATACGTGTCCACCTCCGCCTGTGTCGTGCCGGGGATGCGCAGCAGCGTCAACGAGGCGTCGGTGGGCGTGTCCCCGGCGGGGACGGCGCGGGGAGCGGAGGCCGTCATGGGCCGTCCATCCTCTCCGTTCGTCCCCTTCCGCGCCACCACGGCCCGAGGCGTCAGGCCTCGCGCGAACGCAGCAGGTAGAAGACGTAGCCGTAGCTGTCCCCGTGGCGGCGGTACAGGTTCACTTCCTGTTCCGCCGCCGCGATGACCTCGCGCAGGGCCGCGTCCGCGGTGGGGCGCAGCCGGTCGATGCGCTGGAGGAGCGGCGTGTAGTAGTCGTCCCACCACGCGGACGCGGGCAGCGTGAAGGTGTCCAGCACCGTGAAGCCCGCGGCCTCCGCGCTGGCGCGGTTCTGGGCGATGGTGCCCATGGACGGGTACCCGGCGGACCAGAAGCGCACCGCCTCCGGAGGACGGACGTCCGTGAGCCAGGTGCACTCGGTGACGGCCACCTGTCCACCGGGCGCGAGCAACGGCCGCCACTGGCGCAGGCCCTGCTCGAAGCCCATCAGGTAGATGGCGCCCTCGGACCAGAGCAGGTCGACGGAAGCAGGAGGCAGCGACAGCGCGCGCATGTCCTCCTGGCGCGTGACGATGGCGTCCGACAGCCCCTGCTCGCGGGCCTCGCGCTCCAGCCGGTCAAGATAGGGCCGGTGCAGGTCCACGGCGGTGACGCGCGTGCCCAGCTCCCGCGCGAGCACCAGCGACTGCCGTCCAGTGCCCGCGCCCAGGTCCAGCACGCGCGGCGAGGGCGGCAGCGGGGACAGGCGCCGCAGCGCTTCCCGGGTGCAGGCGTCACTGCCAGGGCCCAGGCGGGGCAGCTCGTTGTAGAGGGTGAAGAAGGCGTTGACCGTCTGGCGCAGCTCGCCGGAGCTGCGCTTCACGTTGCCCTGGAGCAGCGGGACGCGCTTCCAGTGCTCCTCGATGCGCTGCTTGAACAACTCCGGCATGGGCAGGTCCGCGCGCAGCGTGGTCCACGTGTCGAGCGCGACCTCGACGGCCCCCTTCACCACCGGGAGGACATCGTCGTCGCTCAGGCCCAGCTTGCGCGCCAGTCGTTCGAAGCTCTGGAGCGACACGTCCTCGAAGCGCTTGGACTTCGCCAGGTTCAGCGCGAGCTGGTCCTGCGGCATGTACTGGATGGTGGAGACGAAGTCGTACGCGGGAGACAGCGTGGGGCGCGTGCCATCCGGATAGTAGAGGGACCAGTTCTTGTGGTGCGCGTCGCCGTTGCCGCACGCGATGATGAACACCAACCGCCGCAGGAACTCCTGGAGCGCGTCCAGGCCCGCGACCTTGAGCAGCACGTTGGCGATGGTCTCGTAGTTGTACTTCTTGTACTTCTCATCGGAGTACAGCCCCAGCACCTGCGCCAGGTCCTCCATGTGCACGCGGCGGCCGGGGGACGGCCGGTCGAAGCGGCGGATGGCGTAGGCCAGGTCCTCGCGCAGGGTGATGCCCTCCGGGAGGCCGTGCAGGTCAGCGACCGGGAGCAACTGGAGCTCCGGCACGTCGATGCCGGTGGCGCGCGCCCACGTCATCACGGACAGCTCGTTCTCCGGCACGCGGTCGTAGCGGTTGTCCGGGAGCTTGACGATCCAGTCTCCGCCCAGGCCGCCCATGGGCAGCGTCATGCCCCGGTCGCGCCGGAGCATGGAGAACTTGAGCTGCACGCCCGCGAGCGAAAAGCGCAGCGGCTCACCGTCCGAAACGGGTTCGGCGGGAGCTTCGGCGAGCGGCGCGTCGTGGCCGGCGAGCTCGCCCGCGGGGCGGACGATGACGGCGCCGGAGAGGTCCGCGCCCAGGTGGGCGATGAAGAAGAACTCACGCTGCCGGGCGATGTGCTGGCGTTCGGAGATGAGGTCGCGCAGCGGGCCTTCGGGCAGGAGGTTGGAGAAGAACGGCGGCAGCCGCATGCGGCTGGTGTGACGGCGCGACAGGTCGTCCTCGAAGAACTGGCCCAGGACGGGGCGAGGGTAGCGCTGGCGGTAGTCCTCGGAGAGGCTGAACTCGATGCGCTCGTCCGCGAGCAGCGTGAGCGTGCCGACGTGCACGTCGCCAATGAGGACGTCGAGGATGCCCGTGGTGGACACAGGGAGCGTGGGGTCCATGTCAGTCCTCATCGTCGTCGATGATCATCGACTGGAGCGAAGGCCGGTCTGAGTCGTCCCAGCGCGTGCGCGCCTCCATGAACTGGCGCAGGACGGGCTCCAGGACCATCTGGCGCAGGTGGAGGAACGCACCGTCATTGCGCCGCAAGGACTCCATGGCCTGCGGGCTGAGCCCATGGCTGTGGAGGATGTCCTCGCTCGGAGGCGGCTGCGCTTCGAGCATCTGGGAGAGGGAGTGCCCCGGCACCGGAGGATGGAAGAGGAAGTTGAAGGTCCCTTCCATCAGGCGCCGGACCGTCCTCCGGTCAAAGACCCGCTGCGTGGTCCACCGGGGGTCACCCGCGGGAAGGATGGGCTGGAAGCCCTCGCCCTGCTGCTCCAACAGCTCTCCGGGGTCCAGCACCGCGCCCGTCAGCAGGTGGCGCGGCTGGAGGGACAGCATCGCGATGCGCAGGACCAGCGGGGGCCGCGCGATGGAGTGGGGAATGACGGGCATGCCCGTCTCCATCCACCATCGGATGAGCGGCGGCGGCACCTGCGCCAGCAGCGTCTGGAGGGAGCGCTCCTCGTCGGAGCGGATGGCCGCGAAGACCTGGAGGGCCTCCGGGGGCTTCAGCTCCCAGCCGCCGAAGACGATGTGGCGCCAGATCCAGCGCGACAGCAGCTCCCGCGAACGCGGTGTCGGCTCCGGGTGCAGTTGGAAGAACCGCGTCAGCAGGACCAGCGAGTTCTCCGGGGCGGGCAGCAGCTTGAGGTGCGGGATGAACGCATCGCGCTTGAGGAACACGATGGCGTCCCGGAGCGCCCGGTCCGTGCGGCGGACGGTCTCCGTGAGCTCGTCGTCCTGGTTGAGCTGTTCCTGGTAGCCCCGCGTGAAGTCCAGGCCGCGCACGGCCAGCACGGCGCGCAGCAGCAGCGACTCCGGGATGCTCCCGAAGCCCAGCTCCCGCAGCCCTTCGGTCACCGACTCCAGGCTCAGCGAGCGCGAGCCCACGTACAGCGCATTGAACACCTCTTCATCCGTGAGCGGACGGCCCGCGGTGTTGAGGCGCTTGAAGATGATCCGGAGGACCTTCTCGTCCGCCGTGTCCACGACGTACGCGGGCACCTGGTACTCACGGATGGCCTTGCCCAGGCGGATGGCGGCGCGCAGGTGCTCCGGGTGTGCCTCCCGGCCCGGGTAGCGGTTGAGCCAGTGGAGCAGCGACTCGCTGTCCAGCACCTCGTTCATCGGGAGCCAGTGCGGCGGCGGAGCCCCTGTCTCCGGGGGTGCATGCAGTTCCCCCGTCTCCAGGTCGAAGTAGAGGTGGAAGTCGTCGCGTCCGGCTTCGTCGCCATACGACGGATGCAGCAGCACGCCCGCGAGCGCCGTCACGCGCTGCTGTCCGTCCACGGCCCACAGGCCCTGGCTGGTGGAGGGCGCGTCGATGCGCACGGGGCCGAAGCTGACATTGGCGGCGGGGGCTTCCCGTCGCCAGAACAACAGGGTCCCGATGGGATAGCCCCGGTACACGCTGTCCAGCAGGTCGCGCACGTCCTCCGCGGTCCACCGCAGGGGGCGCTGGAAGTCGGGGATGCGCACCTCGCCGCGCCGCACGCGGTCGAGCAGGTCCTCGATGCTGAACGACTTCGTCTCCGGGCGCCGCGTCAGGGGAGCGGGCATCGCGATCCTCCTCCCCCGGTCTGTAACCCGAAGCTCCAGAACCCGCCACCTACACCGTGGAGCCCCGTCGCTTCGGCAGCAGCACCACCAGCCCCAGCGCCACCAGCCCCGTCACGGTGGACAGGACACGGCCGCCCTGCCCCACCGCGTTGACGTCCAGTTGCAGATCCAGCAGCCCGTTCGCCAGGTTCCATCCCCAGTGCAGCCCCACTGCGCCCCACAGCGAGCCCGTGCGGGCCACCGCCGCCGCGTACGCCAGGCCCGTGCAGAACAACATCAGCCACTCCAGCGGCCCGTTTCCCAACCGGTACACGTGCGTGAGCACGAACACGCCCGCGGACAGGGCCACGTAGCCCACGCCCTGCCCCGCCACCGGCCACGCGCGATACCAGAAGCCTCGCGCCACGATGTCCTCCGCCACCGACGGCACGAACGTGGACACCACGATGCCCAATGCCGCCACCAGCAGCGCCGTGCCCATCAACGGCTTCTCCAGGGGCTGCACGCGCATCACGCCCACCGCCACTCCCACCAGCACGGACAGCGGCTTGAGCACCAGCATCACCGCCAACGCCCGCGCGAGCGCGGAGCCCCGCCACTCCAACGCATACGCATGGAAGCCGTTGCGGTAGCCCAGCCACCGCCCCACTCCCCAGGCCACCGCGTGGAAGAGCGTCATCATCACCGCTGCCACCACGGCGTTCCCCAGCAACCGTCCGCCAATCCCCTCCGGCGCTTCGTAGCAGGCGTACAGCACGACGAACGCGAGCGCACAGTGCAGCGCGACACGCGGGGGAGACGATGACTCGGAAGGTGCGGGGCTCATGAAGGAGGCCCCCTCATAGCGCGGGAAACGTCCCCCCCGCACAGCCAACTTCCGCGAGTCCCTGCGTATCGCACCGCGAGTCACCGCGACTCCCAACGAGGGGGAATCCAACATGCGCATCACCCATCACGCCCGGTTCATCCGGGCGCTCACGGTCGTGGCCTGCCTTGGCACCGCCTGCCGCCCGGAAGACGCCGCCGAACCCACCACTCCGCCCGCGCCCCAGTCGCCCGCCATCTCCGGCGTGCGCTCCACGTGGGCCCGCATTGGGCCCAAGGCCGAGGCCCGCGAGGTGAAGTACGAAGCCATCAACGGCCTGGCCCTCTTCGAGGGCGACATCATCCTGGGCACCGTGGAGGACGTGGAGCGCGAGTCTCCCAAGGTGAAGGCCCAGGCCGGCAACCGCGTCTCCGCGGAGAGCATCCAGGTCAGCGGAAGCAGCAAGCGCTGGCCCAACGGCGTCGTCCCGTACGTCCACGTCTACGGCTCGCTGGATGACAACTTCGTCGTCAACGACGCCATCCGGCACTGGCAGCGCCGCACGGGCCTGCGCTTCGTGCCCATCTCCGCCAGCACGCCCTCCTCCGTCGACCACGTCTATTTCGTGAAGGGCCAGGGCTGCTCATCGTCCGTGGGACGCCAGGGCGGCCGGCAGTTCGTCACGCTGGAGGGCGCGTGCAGCCTGGGCAACGTCATCCACGAGTTGGGCCATGCCATCGGCTTCTGGCACGAGCAGAGCCGCGAGGACCGCGACAGCTTCGTGGACATCCTCTGGGACAACATCGAGCCCAACAAGGAACACAACTTCGAGCAGCACATCAGCAACGGCGACGACGTCGGGCCCTATGACTATGGGTCCATCATGCACTACGGCGCCCGGGACTTCGGCATCGCCGACCCCGTCACCGGCGTGCGCAGGGTGACCATCCAGACCAAGGGCGGCCAGGCCATTGGCCAGCGCACCGCCCTGAGCGCGGGTGACGTCGCCTCCGCCGCGTCCATGTACCCGGGTGAGATGGAGGGCAACTTCGAGGAGAGCACCTCCACCGGCTACGTGAAGGGCTGGACCTTCGACACCGCGTCGCCGTCCGTCTCCGTGGACGTGCACTTCTACATCGACGGGCCGGCGGGCTCCGGCGCGTACGGCGGCGCCGCGACCGCGAACGTTTCACGCAATGACGTCAACACCGCGTACGACGGCATCCTGGGCGACCACGGGTTCTACTTCCCGGTGCCGGCCTGGTACCGCGACGGCCAGAACCACACGATGTATGTCTATGGCATCGACGCGCAGGGCCTCCACAACCCGCTGCTCGCGGGCTCGCCGCGCACCTTCAACCTGCCGGGCGCCTTCGGCACGCTCGACAACATCTCCTACGACGGCACGGTGACGGGCTGGGCGCTGGACCTGGACTCGCCGTCGGCGTCCATCGCGGTCTACTACTCCATCGACGGCAACCCGGCGTCCGTGGCGAACGTGACGGCGAACCTCTACCGCGCGGACGTGAAGAGCGCCTATCCCATGGCGTCCGGCGCGAACGGCTTCTCCTTCCGCATCCCGGACCACTACGTGGACGGCCTGGACCACACGCTGCGCATCTACGCGTTGGATCAGCAGGGCCGCCACAGCCCGCTGCTCGGCAACGCGCCCAAGACGTTCCGGCTGGCCATGCCCTCCGTCTACAAGGCGGGCGTCTTCGCCGGCACGGGCAGCGCGGATCAACTCATCGCCATTGACGGGTCGGGCTATGGCCCGCGCGTGCTCGTCTCCGGCTACGTCAACGCCAATGCCTTCCCCAATTTCCACTACCAGGAGTCCTGGAGCGCGTCGGTCCTGCTCAATGGCTGGCACAACCCCGGTGACATCAAGCTCCAGGGTGACTTCCGGGGCCTGGGCTACGACCAGATGCTCTTCATCAACACCGACGGCTGGGGCGGCCGCGTGATGATCACCGACTTTCGCGACGGCGCCGCCCCCTCGGAGGTGCGCTACCACGAGTCCTGGGGACAGAGCGTGCTGCTCGACGGTTGGCACAACCCGGAGGACCTGCAGCTCGCGGGCGATTTCCTCAACCGGGGCCATGATCAGGTGCTGTTCTTCAACCGCTCCGGTACGGGCGGCCGCGTGATGATCACCGACTTCAGCGACGGCGTGGTCCCCTCGGAGGCCGGCTACCACGAGGAGTGGAGCGCCCCGAACTCCTTCGAGGACTGCTCCGAACCCGACGACCGCTTCTACGTGGGCGACTTCCAGAACCGGGGTTACGACCAGGTGCTCTGCCTCAACCGATCCGGCACGGGCGCGCGGGTGAAGCTCCTCGACTTCAGCGCGGGCGTGGGCCCGGCGCAGGTGCGCTACGTGGAGGCGTCCGGTGCCTTCACCGTGCTCGACGGGCTGATGGACGCGGACGACAACCAGGCGGCGGGGGACTTCCGGGGCCTGGGCTATGATCAGCTCCTGCTGGTGAACAACGGCACCACCGGCACGGCCATGCTCATCGCGGACTTCCTCGACGGCGTCGCGCCCGCCGAGGTGCGCTACAGCGAGGCGCAGGGCGTGAGCTACTACCCCACGCTGTTGGCCAACCGGATGCTCGTGGGCGATTTCCGCGGCCTGGGCCACGACCAGGTGCTCTATGGCTCCTGGAACGACCCCACCTACTTCACCACCATCCTGGACTTCGCCGACGGCGCCGCCCCGCCGGAGCTGCTCTTCCAGAAGGTGGAGATGAACTGAAGCCGCTGACGTGATGACTCGCGCCATCCTCCTGGTGACTGCAGTCACCGGCCGGGCACCTGGCGCGAGCATCCTCTTCCTGTGAGTTCCAGGGGTTGCGCGGGTCACCTTGTCGGCATGCCCGCTGCAATGAGGTCAGGGCACGTCGCTGCTCAGACCCAAGGTGATAACCATGATCGACCTCAAGGCCACGGCCCGCTCCTCCTCCCTGCTGCGCCCCACCACCGCGGAGTCCGCGCTCGTCAGCCCGAAGGCCCAGCTCTCCGCGGGGCCTGTCGCGGACGCCTCCCGGAGCATGCCGGCGCGGGGCTTCAGCCAGGTGGACTCGTTCGAGCCCGCGATCATCAACCGGCGGCAGCCGCGCGGGATGTCCGCGATGGAGGGCGCGTCGGACATGCTCAGCGCCCCGGCCGCCTTCGCCCCCCGGGGTCTCCCCCCGGAGCTCCAGAACCTGGCTCCGGCTCCGGCCGCGACCCAGGCGCCGGATCCTGCTCCGCAGCAGGCCTCCAACGGCGTCCCCAGCGCCAATGACAAGCGCCCGGCCGGGGACAACCGTTCCGCCGCGCAGATTGTCGACGACACGCCCGCGCTGAAGAACCTGGGCCGCCAGAAGGACATCAAGTTCGACCAGCTGTGCAAGCAGACGGGTGTCGACCCCAAGCTGGACCTGAAGGATCCGAAGCAGAACGCCGACGGCGTCTACCGTCTGGCCAAGGTGCTGGAGTTCATCGACAGCGCCAAGGCCTCCACGGGCGGGGACCGGGATAGCAAGGTCAAGGGCGGCGTAGGTGACGGCAACATCGAGGGCATCACCAAGGACGGCGACGCGCGCCACGGCACGGAGGCCGGCATGGTCAAGGACTTCGCCGAGAAGGGCTACTCCTTCCTGGGCGAGCACCAGCTGCCGACCACCAAGGACACCCACGTGAAGGCGGACGGCAGCAACAAGGACAACTTCCAGTGGGCCGCGGGCGAGGCCGGCAAGGCCCTCTGGTTCCTGCCGGGAGTCAGCAACGTCCTGACGGGCGTGGGCAACTCGGAGGGCGGCTTCAAGGGCGTCCTCGAGGGCGCCGCGAAGGGCTACGTCAACACCCTGAAGGGCGCCGCGGAGGGCGTCATCGGCTCCATCACCAAGGGCCGCGCCAACCCGGCCGGGATGATCTTCGGAGGCGTCATGGGCGCGCTGGGCAACACCGAGGCCGCCCCGCAGCCGGTGAAGGACATCGCCAACATGCTCTACTAGGGGGTGTCCCTAATTAAGCCAAAGCATCATGCAGGCCAGGTGGAGGACCGCCAGGTAGTTGGTGGCGGTCTTCTCGTAGCGGGTGGCCACGGCGCGGAAGCGCTTGAGGCGGTGGAACATGCA
>NZ_RAWF01000320.1:0-10406 GCF_003612075.1 Corallococcus sp. CA041A | reverse complement strand
GAGTGCTCTTCTTCATGCCAGGAGAATGTTCCTCGTCCCCCCGTTTCGACGGGCCTGCCTGCTCGGCTGCACCTATGTCTTTGATTCTGCTCTGCTTTTCTCCATCGCGTTAAACGGACGCGGATGGCTCGACGAGGACCGGAAGCGCATTGCCTCCAGCTTCTCGGCCTCGACGAAGCCCGCGCCCTACCTGCGCATGATGTTGAGCTGGCGTCCGCCTCATCGCACCGCCCCGGACGCCAGCGCGATGCGCGGCGGCTCACATCCTGAATGACACAGGAGCCCGTTGGGAGGCGCGACTGGCCTTCAGCGCCCGGAGTGCGCGCTGACCGTGCGCCCGTTCAGCGGCTGCAGGGGGCGGTTGTTCGGGTTGAGGTGCGGCAGCCGCTCGAACGCGGCGATCTGCGCGTCGGACATCTGGATGGGCTGCTTCATCACGTACCACTGGAGCCCCTGCGTGCACGGGGGCGTGGTCAGCGAACCCGCGTACTGGAAGAACGCCTTGTCGCGCGGCAGCAGCGCGCTCGCGTTGAGGAGCGCCCCCGCGGGCACGCTCTCCTCCCCCATGTGCCGGGGCAGGTGCCGGAAGGCCGTGAACAGGGCCGCGTTCACCGCGCCTTCCTCAATGAGGACTCCGACGACCAGCACGGGAGCTCCATTCGCGTCCGTGTGCACCAGGTGCAGCTCGAGCGGATACTCCACGCCGTCCTTCGTGTGCTCGCTGGGCGTGTGGAAGTGGAACTGCGCCAGCTTGTACTCGCTGGCCCCCACCCGGACGGTGCTGCCACTGTCGTAGGTGAACTGCACCGTGTGCCCCGTGTTGAGCATGCGCACGCGGCTGGTGGCGTAGTGGAAGCTGGGAACGTCCAGGTGAGGGTGGGCGGCCCCCGCCGTCACCAGCGCGATGGGCGACTGCGCCTCGCCCTGCGCGCAGACCGCGTCGCCCGGCAGCTCGCCCCAGTGCTCCGGGCTCAGGGTCTGGTCGTAGCCCCAGTGCGCCTCCTCGCTGCTCGTCGTGAGGGAGGCAGGGGCGCCGTCGGCGGCGAAGGCGTTCGGAGCAAGCAACAGGGAGGACAGCAACGCGCCCCGAAGGGCGCGCACGGAGTCGGTGCGGGAGAACATCATGGTGTGGAGTCCTTTGATACAGGCGTCAATCACAAGCAGGAGCACCCCGGCATTGGACCCGGAATGTTCCGCGGTGCGCCCTATAACCTGAGGCTCGGATATGTGCAGATTTCTGATTATTTCCAGCTAGTCCGCTTTGTCACGAAACGGCGACGGCGCGAAGTGTGACGACCGTCAGCGGGAAAGGGACTCCAGGACGTGGATGGCTTCGAAGAGGACCGCGCGGAACTCGGGGTCCTCGTCCTCCCCGTCGAAGGCCTCCCGATGGCCCAGCAGCAGGGGGAGCAACGAGACGTCCTCCAGCGCCTGGGCCGCCTCCACGTCCAGCGTGGTGACCACCGGCCCCTCCAGCACGCGCCGCAGCGGTTCAAGGACTCTCGCGTCCTTGCGCAAGGCCAATCCCAAGAGCGCCTCCCCGCGAATCTTGACGTGGGTCTCGGAGAGCCGGTCCACCAGCGCCTCGCGCAGCTCCTGCGTGTCCACCTCCCGCGCCTGGGAGCCGAGCGTGAACGTGGCCCACTCGCGCACGACCTCGTCAGCGTCGCGGGAGAGGTGGATCAATGCCTGGAGCGCCTGGGCGTCCCGGTGGCTCGCCAGCCCCATGACGACGCCGAAGCGGACGTGGGCGTCTGGGTGGTCCTTCAGGGGAAGGAGCGCTGGCACCGCGCGGGGATCCCCCAGGTGGCCCAGGGCGGCGGCCATCGCCTCCAGCACGGCGGCGTCCTGCTCCTTCGCGAGCGCCGGCAGGAGCGCGTCCGTGAAGCGGGCAACAAGCTCCGGGGAGCGGTGCCGGAAATCCAGCTGCGACAGGACGTTCGCGCCGCGTCCCCGCTCCTTCGGCGAGGACGACTGGAGCCAGGCCGCGGCCCGCTGGAAGACCTCTTCCCCGCCTCGGTGGTGCAGCTGCCAGATGGCCCGCCACGCGCCCTCGTCCTCCTCGCCGCCCTGGAGCGTGCGGGCGAAAAGCGCGTCGGTGGAGAGCTCGGCTTCAGGCGGGAAATCCATGCCGGGCAGCCTAGCGCCGGACGCCCGTGCCATCCCAGGCGCTGCCCCAGCCCTGTCTGACTTCAGTCAGCAGGCAGCGTGTCCGCCAGGAACCGCTGGACCTCGTCGAGCACCGCCGCGTCCACGCCGTGCGCGAGCGAGGGGAACAACCGCAGGCGGACGCGGGCTCCGCGCGCCTCAAGCATCCGGGCGGCCTCCTCGGAGAACCGCGCGGGGACGACCATGCCGCGCTACACGCTGTCCACCACGTCCCTGACCATGCTCCACCCCCGCGCCCAACACGTGCCGCGGAAGGTGTCCGCCTTCCGCGACTTCCTCATCGACTTCCTCCAGGCGCGGCCCCTCTCCGCGCCCCCCAGTCCCAGCTGAACCGGAGGCGTCACCGCTCCATCGTGAGCGTGCGGGGGTCGTACAGGCGGATGAAGCCCCCCGCTGGTTCCGCGAGAGTGCCGAAGCCGCCGCCCACCACCACATGACGCTCGAGGTCCGCATAGGCCAGGGTGCTGACCCAGGCCCCATTTCCAAGCGGCGAGTCGATGTACGTGATGGGCCCCGGAGCCAGCTTCGACCTGTCGCCCATATCGGCGAACCAGCCCCGGCCGTAGGTGTAGACATTGGTGCCGGGGCCCATCTCATGGCCGCCGAGGAGCAACCTGGGAGCGAGGTTGAAGTTGGAGGGGAAAGTGTGCGCGTCGACCAGGCCCGGCCCCTGACCTGGTGACGTCTGCGTATTCCACAGCGCGTTGCCCGCGGAGTCGAACCACGCGGCCGTGAAGCCTCCCGGCGGCGTGCCGTTGTTGATGAAAGAGACCATCTCACCCGAGAGGGTGAAGGCCACGGCGCCCCAGCTGCCATCCTTCGTCCACTGCGTCCCCCCAACAGGGGTGAGCTTCCGGATGAAGCTCTTCACGAACACCAGGTCCTGTGGGTTGGTGCCCCGGGTGTACGCGTTGCCGCCCACGTAGACGGAGGTCCCGTCCCCCATGACGCCCAGGCCGAAGGGGGAGTTGAGCTGCGCTTCACTGATGACGGTGCTCCACCGCTCGACGCCCTCGCGCGACAGCGCGACGAGCTTCATCGCCAGCGCGGTGTCATGGCTCCCCTGCGTCATCAGCACGTAGGTGTTACCGAAGACGTCCGCCACCACGTGCCCCTCGCTCGAGGACTGCTGGGGCGGCGTGTACGTCCACCGCACCCGCCCGTCGCCGTCGTACTGGGTCACCGTACCGTTGTAGCTCAGCACCGAGAGGTACCAGTCGCTGGTGACGACGAGCTTCGACATGGAGCTGACGGGGACTGACCAGCGCTCATATCCGAACCTGTCCAGCGACGTCACACCCAGGGCGTCCTGCACGACGATGTTGCCGTCGGCCAGCGGCGCCACGGTCATGGGCGGGCTGCTGCGCAGCACCTCCCACTGATAGAGAGGCGAGAACGCCACCAGGGCGACGGACCTCGACGCGCTCAGGTGGAGCAGGCAGCCGCCGCGGGCCACATTGGCGCAGGCATTGCCCCACGTTGGGAACCCTTCCGGACCGGCGTACAGGGTCAGCTCTGTCTTGCGCACCGCGTGCCTGCACGGCTGGGTACACGTGAAGGAGTCATCCCCCGCCACGACGCGGGTGCCCGGCGGCATGGAGGTCACGTCCACCCACACGAAGGCGGTGCCCTGGAGCTCCGCCGGATTCACCGAGTCCGCCCCTGTCACCTTGAGACGCGCGGAGTGCGTGCCGCCCAGGAGGGGTGCGAACCTCACGCGCACTTCGCACTCCATGCCCGCGGCCAGGTACTTCTCGCAGGTGTTGGAGGTGATGGCGAAGAACTCGGAGCCCTCGACGGACACCGACACCGACTCCACGTCTTGTGGCGAAGCGTTGCGCACCGTGAAGAGCTGCTCGACGGGAAACTTCCCCACCTCCACATCCCCGAAGTCGAACGACTTCCGGTCGATGACGAGCGCGGCGGCGGGCTCGTCGGAGCACGCGCCGAAGAGGATGGGCGCGCCGAGGAGCAGCATGAGGGACAAAGACTTTCGGAACATAGGGGCGGACTTCTAGTCAATTCCCAGACATCGTGACAAGCCGGCGCAGTGGAGCAACGACACGCACGAAGTCGTCGCGTCAGGCGAACCGCTCGCGGAAGGTTCGCAGGTTGGGTCCGTCCCCTCCCCGCTCCCACACCGCGAACACCACCCGCTCGAACAGGAACTGACATGTGACCGGCGAACGGAACCTGTGACAGGGCGTGCGTGTCCAAGGCGCGACTTTTTCCCGAAAAGGAGCTCACGCCTCATGAAGCCGAACCTGAAGCAGTGGCTGTCCGTGCTGTGCCTGGGAATGACCGGAGTGTCCGCGACCGCCTGGGCGGACGTGGGGACGCCGGTCGACTGCGGCACGGTGGAATGCGAGGCCATCCGCGAGATGCGGTCGATCTACGCGGCGGAGTCCTCGTATTTCGGAGCGTATGATGTCTTCACGCTGAACCTCGCCAGCATCGGCTTCGCGCCCGCGGCGTGTCCGAACGGCAGCCGCGCCCCCGTGCCGGGAGCAGGCTGGGTGTCCGGGTGCAACTTCTCCTACAAGGTCACGGGCATCACGCCGCATCCGTCGCCGGGCTTCACGGCGGTGGCGCAGGGCGTGGCGGGGACGGCGTCCGCGGGCATCACCCTCCAGATTGGCACCCACCCCGTCTCCGGCCGCCTCTTCTGGCTGGAGCGCCAGGGGGTGCGCCGCTACGTGGACTCCGCGGAGTGCCAGTCGCCGCAATCCTTCACCTGCGAGGCCCAGCTGCGGGAGGCGCGGTTCAACATGGGCTACATCCACGTGGTGGAGCAGTCGTACTTCGCGGAGAGGGACCAGTACTCCACCAACCTGCCGCTGATCGGCTTCATGCCGGAGGGCTGCCCGAATGGCACCCGCGCCGCCGTCCCGGACGCGTCCTGGGTGGGAGGCTGCCGGTTCATCTACAAGGTCACGCTGAACGGAACGACTGGCTTTACCGCCACGGCGAAGGCAGTGACTGGCGCCACGGAGGGTTCCATCCTGACCATCACGGAGTCGGGGCGGACCGTCATCACTCCGTCGTATCCAGCGTGGTGCCAGTAGGCTGAAGCAGCGACCATGTCTACGGGGTGAACCGGGGGCCTGATGTCTGGAGACATCAGGCCTCCGACTCCAGTCACCAGGGCCGCCTCCGGGAAGGCCTGTTGCTTCGACGTAACCCCCTGGAATCAGGAAGGGCCGGCGGAACCCGGGGCCGTGAAACGGTGGGCACGCGGGGTGCAGTAGGGGTGGTCCGTCGCTGCACTCCACTCTCGAGGCCCTCCCATGAAGCTGCGCTCCTCTTCGTTCTCCAAGCCCTCTTCGTCGTTCGGCTCCAGCTCCCCTTCCCCCTCCACCTCCCGCCCCCGCAGCGACAGCCTGCCCGCGAAGCCTGAGACCGCGAAGCCGAAGCCGGTGGCGACGCCCGCGCAGCTGCAGGCGGGCAAGAACAACCTCAAGCCCACGGACTACGGTGTGGTGGACCCCAATCTCCAGGGCATCCGGACCCGCCGTGACAACGGCCAGTCTGGCGCTCAGTTCGCGGACTTCACGCAGGACGTGCGCCAGTCCACCAACCGCCTCACGAGCAAGCCCGTGGGCAACCAGATGCTGAACGACATCAACGGCCGCACCCAGGCCGTGAACCCTGGCGCCACGGGCACGCAGAGCAAGCCTCTGACGGCGATGGACATCTACTCGGGCCGCAATTCGGCGATGCCCAACTCGCATGTCCCGCGCAACGACGGCACCCTGTCGTCCACCCGCCCGGCGTACCGCTACGACGGCCAGCCCGGCGCCGGCACGGCCAGCGACGTCAAGTACAACGAGAACGGCGGCGGCCAGCGCTTCAACAGCCTGGGCCACGAGTCGGTCCACGCCTGGCGCGCGTCCAACGGCGTCCAGGTGAGCCCCCTGGCCGCGAGCAAGCACAGCAACGCGGACGTCTTCAATCAGCACCCGTCGCACTCGGCCAACATGAAGGACACCGTCGACAACCGCCTCCGCCTCACGGAGGAGTTCGAGACCGTGGGCCTGCGCCCCACGCCGCACACGAAGAACAACTGGGCCCCGTCCGAGAACGCCATCCGCGCCGAGCACGGCCTGCCGTCCCGCCAGGACTACTCGGGCCTGAAGCCCGACGGGAAGAACAGCAACGACCAGGCCTTCAAGAACTACGACGAAGGCACCGACGCCCGGAACTTCTTCCAGAAGCTGTCCGGCCAGCCGTCGCCCTTCCAGAAGATCGTCGGCGACCTGGAGAAGTGAGGCACTGGCTGGCGTTCCGTGGCCCGTTCAGGTCCGCAGGTCCGCCAGCCACCGCAACGCGCGAAGGCCGGGCATGAAGCCGTACTCGCCTCCGCGTGTGACCACGAACCGCGACAGGCCTTTCAGGCACCGGGGGATGGGCCGCCTTGGATAGGTGAACTCCCCGCTGCCGTCGTGGGCGCCAACGAGCGGATCCTTCGCCTCGCCCAACCCCAGGAACTCACCGCCGTTGATCCACTCCGACTGCACGAACTCGAATTGCCGTCCGAGGTGCGAGCCGATGAAGGCGAACATCAACCCCCGCTCGGCGCCGTCGTCCTCGAGGACGCCTTCGGGAAGCTCGGAGCCGTAGGCGGTTCCGCGCCGGATCATCCGGTGGAGTCTCACCACGCCCGCGACGGACGCGTCTCGGGGGTTCGCGCGCCGGGCGTGTGACCCGGGAGGCGTCTTGTAGCCGGTCGCATCGTCCGCGTAGTGGAAGTCATTGTTGCGCCGGGGGTCGGCGCCCAGCGCGGGATCGTCATGGTGCGGACACAGCGCCAATGGCGCGCCGCTGCGCCACCTCCCCATCATCTTCGCCGCCAGCAGCTCCTCGTCCCCAGGCCTGCTCGCGCTCTGCCTGAGGTACTGCCGGAACGCGGCCACCCGCTGATGGAGCTTGCGGAAGACGATGTACGTCCCATTGCGGCCCAGGACGTCGGGCTGGGGCATGGGGGGCAGGTTGCCGGTCTCATCGGGGTAGCCCAGGACGAACTCGCCTGCCTTGAGCGGCACTTCGTGGGGGTTGCTTCCGGGAATGCCGCTCCCCTCGACGGCCGGATGGCTGATGCCATCCCTGAACCCGAACGGCTCCCGCTCCGTGCTGAGCGCGTGGCAATCCTGACGCCAGAGGGCCTGGACGCCGCCCAGCTCGCGCAGCGCCACACCCGCGCGCTCCAGCGCGGCGTCGAGCCGGGCCTGGTCCGGCGAGAGCGCCGTCAGCACCACATGGACGTCGGGGGTTCCCAGCGGTGACTCCCAATGCTCGGGGCTGCTCTCGCCTTCGTCCCCCAGCGCCTTCGCCCGGGCCGCCATCCCCTGCCGGAACTCCCACGCGAAGCTGTCCAGGGAGTCCCGTGGCACGCCCAGCGCCTCGAGCCCGGAATGCGTGAGCGAGACGCTGACCCAGCATTCCGCGGCCGGCCGCTCCGGATGCGCGGCCGAGGACACCACCGAGCAGAGCCGGCGCATCAGCTCCCGCCCCGCCTTCCGGTCGTCGATGCGCAGGAGGATGTAGGTCGCGACGTACGGCGTGGGCCGGGGCCGAAGCACTCCGCTCTGGATGTCGTCCAGTTCGAGCATGTCAGTGGTCGGTGGCCAGGTTCTTCCAGAAGCGCTCGAGGCTCTCGTCCGCCCCGAACAGGGTGCTGAAGATGGTGGAGTCCGCCACCAGCACGTCGCCGGCCCTGCCGTCGCCCGGCGGCATCCACACCAGGGCGTTGAACTCGGTGTTCCCCGCGTTCGTGAAGGGATGGGGCCGGGACGTATCAATGGGCTGTGTCGCCAGGACGCGAACCGAACGGGTGTCGTCCGTCGTGACCGCGTAGTGCGGCAGGTGCATGTGGAAGTTGAAGTTCTGGACCCCGGCGAGCCAGCCGCGG
This sequence comes from Corallococcus sp. CA041A, assembly GCF_003612075.1. Taxonomy (NCBI): domain Bacteria; kingdom Pseudomonadati; phylum Myxococcota; class Myxococcia; order Myxococcales; family Myxococcaceae; genus Corallococcus; species Corallococcus sp. CA041A. The sequence goes on along the minus strand of NZ_RAWF01000320.1, from coordinate 2,329 downwards.
GTGTCCAGGTCCTCGCGCACCCGCAGGGGGGCGCTGCGGTTCGTTCCCTTGACGACCGCGGGGCGCAGGCCCCAACGATTCTCGACAGGGATTCCCAATCCCTTCATCAACGAGCGAGCATAGTTGCCAAAGCGCTGCTGGCGAGGCACCAGCGCGTCGCCATGGTGCGCGTATTCGAGGGCGCGCTCCTGAATGTCCTCCGAGTGCCCGACGTCATGGTGGGGGCCCATCACCAGACAGGTGCCTTCGCGCGCGAGGAATGCTCGGACCGCTTCAACCTCCTCCGGCGTGGCCACCTGCTCGGTGACGTTGTGGTCCAGGCTGAAGACCAGCAGCGTGTCGGCGTCAGCGAGGACCCGCTCGTCGAGCGGCAAGGCGAAGCCCGCCTGGTCCACCCGCTGGAACATGGGGACCGCGTATCCGGTGACCTCCTCGACGAGCTTCTGGAACCGCACCCAGGCCCAGAAGAAGAGCTCCAGGGAGCCAGAGATTCCCTGCTGGAACCTCCGCGGGTCCGCCCACTGCGGGGACTCGTACGTGGGCCAGAGCACCCGGCGGACCTCGGTCATCGTCGAGAACCGGTTGTCCATTCCAGTCGGTTCCCGATTGGCTTCTCCGGGGTAGCTCCAGGACGTGTAGACACTGACGCGCCGGTGCCCCTTCGAATAGCGCCTCGGCGCGTGGTCCTGGTTGTACGTCCGTGCGGGCGTCTTGCTCATGGCAGGCCCTTCTCGCTGCGGTCCTATTGCATCTGCTCGAGCATCTCGGTGAACGCGGCCTTGAGCTTCAGGGCCTTCTTGATCTCATCGCTGCTGAAGTACGGGTATTCGCCGTATTCGAGGAAGCTGTTGCACTGGTGGTCCCGGAGGAACTGGATGAACGCCTGCGTGTTGGTCTTCCAGTCCATGGGGAAGCCCTCGAGGTTCTCGAAGGCCGTGTTGAGTCCGGAGCGCGTGAAGATGACGACCGCGTCTTCGGTGTATTTGTCGAAATCGGTGTCGAAGATGCCCTGATACATGAACCGGGTGTCGTTATCGAAGAGCACCCAGCGCAGGTAATGAAGCTTGAGCGGCGCCAGGAGGTAGGGCTCGGCCTCGAGGGACTCGGCCAATCGCTGACCGTAGCCGCGCAGCGTCTCGGCGCGCCCCGGTTTGACGTTGGCGACGATGGTGAAACCGTAGCAGGCGGGAGTCTTGGGAAAGATGGGGCCGTACTTCCCCTTCTCCAGGTGCTCGGTCGACTTGGGGATGGCCATGGCCTGAGGTGTGAGTTCCATCGCGAAGCTCCTCTGACGCTCACGGCTCAAGCTCGCGACGGGGCCCGGCGCATGCAAGGGCCGCCGGCCTCCAGCGGCCAGGCTGTGCTTCGAGCGCCAGACCTCTTGAGGCTGAGGAACAGACGCATCAAGGACTCACCGCCCCGTCGAAGGCGGCGGTGAGTCACCGTTACGTCACGGGCGGTACAGCTCCACCGAGGGGTTGAGCACGCTGGGGCTCAGGTAGCCGCCCGCGACCAGGATGTCGCCCGTGCTCAGCGCGGTGGTCGCCTGGTTGTAGCGCGGCGTGGACAGCGCTCCGGACGGCGCCCAGGTTCCCGTGGCCGGGTCGTACAACTCCGAGGAGGCGAAGACGTTTTCGCCGTCGTGCCCGCCCACCACCAGCACCTTTCAGGAGGGCAGCACCACGGCCGCCGACTGGGCGCGCGAACGGCGCAGGGGATGCTCGCCGTAGACCCAGTCCCGCACCGCGGGCCCGAAGCTGCTGTCGGTGTTCCTGTCGCGCACGTCCGCGCGGACGCGAGGGCCCCGGCTGGTGGCAAGCCTGGTGGCGGTGGCCCTGCTGGGGACCGCGTGCGAGCCGGGCATGAGGGTCTCCCAGCGTTCGCTCCAGCACGCGGCGCTGGTGGAGCCAGAACCCCGTCCTCTACTGGGACCCGGACGGCAAGGACGCCGAGTTCGCCGCCAAGGCGCGCGAGTTCGGCGTGGGCTTCCTGTCCGGCCTGGCCCAGTCAGTGGGGGCTCCGCGGCTCCCCGTGGACCTCCCCATCGAGAACCAGTACGGGCAGATCGTCGGGGAGCTGGTGGGCGGCATCGCCCAGCTCGTCGTCGCCGACGCGATGGGCGGCGCGGGCGGCGCGATGGCGGTGGCGGGCGTGGTGGGCACGCCGGCCACCGCGGGCGTCAGCCTGGGAGCGGTCGCGGCGGGCTCCGCGATGATGGCGGGCGCGGTGGTCGTGGGCGCCAACGGCACGGTCCACATCGCCAGCGCCACCTCCCGTTTCATGGCACTCCCTTTCTCTTATACACATCTGACGCTGCCGACGATCTTAC